>DATFKJ010000179.1:0-4405 GCA_035268705.1 Roseovarius sp.
TCGGGCACCTCGGGGTAGGCGGCCAACTCTCGATAAAGCTGCAACAACCGCGTGCGCAGGGTGTCGTCCCCATCAAGGCCTGAGGCCTCAAGCGCCCAGTCCAGACCGTCCTTGGTGACCTCCCAGAAATCGCAATGCTGATTCATCACCGCCCGCAGCCATGTGTACTGCAACTGTTTGAGCCGCCAATGTTCCGCGATTTGCGGCCAATGCTCGGCAAAACCTTCGCGCCCCGGCTCTTCGGCGGCCATGCGCGCGGCGGCGGCCACGTCAAATAGCGTGCCGTAAGCATCGAAAATACAGGTGGTTATGGGCATGGTCCCCCCTTGGTTTTGGCCGAAGACTTGCATGGATCGAAAGGTTGGGAAAGGGGCTTTGACGCGGGCAACGGTTTTGCGCTGCGGGTTGTTTGCAATCCTTGGGCGCAAGTCTTAGACTCTTCGCCAGCACACCCAAGCACCCGTGGCGCTTCCACGGCCTTGCAAACCCATCCCCCCAAACAGATTGGATACCACATGACGGAAGTCAAATCGGGCGATACTGTCCGCATTCACTATACCGGAACACTGACCGACGGTCAGACCTTCGACAGCTCCGAAGGTCGCGACCCGCTGGAATTCACCGTGGGTTCGGGACAGATCATTCCGGGCCTCGAGGCCGCGATCCCCGGCATGGAAGTGGGCGAGAAAAAGACGGTAGAGATTGCCGCCGACGACGCCTATGGCCAGCCTGACCCCAACGCACAGCAGGCCGTGCCGCGGGCCGAGATTCCCGACGATATCCCGCTCGACCTTGGCACCCAGCTTCAGGTGCAGACCCCGCAGGGGCAGGTCATGCCGGTGACCGTGGTCGAAGTGACCGAAGAGCAAGTCACGCTTGACGCCAATCACCCGCTGGCGGGCAAGGACCTCACCTTCAAAATCGAACTGGTCGAGATCGCCTGAAACGGTCACGCCAAATCATTGCGAAGCGCGTGCAAGGTCATTCTTGCGCGCGCTTTTCTTTTGCGCACAGGGCGGTAGGGTTGACTTTGACAGACCGCAGGAAGGCCGCCGCATGACAACTCCCTCTCCCGCCGAGAAATTGCTCACCCGCATCCGCGACTTGCAAGAGGAACTGGAGGCCGAGTTCCGCCGCCGCCGCAAGCAGTTCCGTTATAAATTCGAAAACGGCCGCGTGGTGTTCGAGGCCGAAGTTCGTAAACGCCACCGCGCCCTGCGTGTGCGCCTTTCCACCTTCCTGCGTCATACCCGGCCCATGGTGGTCTTGACGACGCCGGTGATCTATTCGCTGATCGTCCCGTTTGTCGTGTTGGACCTTTTCGTGACGCTCTATCAACGGATCTGTTTCCCGGTCTACGGGATCGAACGGGTCAAACGCGCCGATTTCATCCGGGTGGATCGTCACCACCTTGCCTATCTCAACGCCCTGCAAAAGCTGAACTGCATCTACTGCGGGTACTGCAACGGCCTCATCGGCTATGTCGAGGAAATCGCGGGCCGGACCGAAGCCTACTGGTGCCCCATCAAACACGCCGCGCGTGTCGGCGCGCACCACGCCTATTACGCGCAATTCGTTGACTACGGCGATGCCGAGGGGTTCGAGGCGGGCTTGCAGGCCTCGCGCGAACGGGTCACACGGGCAGGGCTGTCAGGGATATCGCCCGCAGACGAATAGGGCCGGCGCAGGCTTTCCCTTATCCGATATCCAGCAAAATAGCCCCCGTGCGCCCCGGGGCCATCACAGCCTCATGTGCTTGGTCGCAGTCCTCCAGTGCAAAGCGCGCCCCGATTTCGGGGCGAAGCGCGCCACTGCTCAAGGCTTCATGCAGACGTGCGATGATCACCTGCCGCTGCGGCAATGGCAGGATGTAGATCAAGGTGATGTCGATCTTCAGTGCCTTGAACAGGTAAGGGCCGAAGGGCAGGGTGGGTGTCATCTCCTTGCCCGACCCATAGGCGGCGATCGTGCCCATGGGGGCCATCACCTCGGCCAGCAAATTGACGTTGGCACCAAACTCAACCTCTACCGCGCGGGCGACGCCCTCGGGCGCCACGCCCTTGATCTGAGCGGCCAGATCGGGATCGTTATAGTCGAATACATGATCGGCCCCGGCGGCGCGGACCCGGTCCATGGCCTTGCCTGAGCATGTGGCAATCACCCTCGCGCCGCCCGCCTTGGCCAGTTGCACCGCGTTATGCCCCACGGCCCCGGCCCCGCCCGCGACAAGCAGGGTTCGCCCGGCCACATCGCCATCGCCCAAGACCACCTGCGCCGCCGTGAGCCCCGGAATGCCCAACGTCGCGCCCGCCTCAAGCGAAACCCCATCCGGCAGGGCCACCGCCTGCTCCGAAGGCAGGGCGATATACTCTGCCGCCGTACCCAAGGCGCGCTGCCACTGGCCGTTCCAAATCCAGACAGGTTCCCCCAAGCGGGTGGAAGCAACACCATCGCCAACCGCCTCGATTACACCCGCCCCATCGGAATGCGGCACGATCTGCGGAAAATCGGGCTTGGTCACCCCGGGCCGCGCCCCGGCACGCGCCTTGGCGTCCGAGGGGTTTACGCCCGAATAGGCCAGCCTCACCAAAACCTCGCCCGCGCCGGGCGTGGGGCATTCCAACTCGCCAAGCGTCAGAACCTCGCTGGCGGGGCCGAACCTGTCATAAGTGATTGCACGCATTTTGGGACCCTTCGTCCGATGTCAAAACAAACACCGGTCTAGCGAAGGCTTACCAGAATTTCCACCAGGGCCTGCGCGCTGCCGGATATTGAGCGGTGGCGTCGGGCACCGTTTCCCCGTTTTCCTGGTATCGCTCTCCGCCTTCGCCTTGCACCTCGGCTTGCAGGCCTTGGGCAATCCGCACCATTTTGCCGATGATCTCGGCATCCGGGTTCTTGACGGTGACATCACCTTCGGACCAATGAAACCACGCCATGTTGCCCCCCTCCGGCTGATTGCCGGAGTATTTGGTCCAAACCGCCAAGGTCGGGTCGGCCACGGACAGGCGACGACCCCCGGGCAAATCGGCATGTGCCTCACCGTCCAGACGCATTTCGGTGTCGCTCTCCACGAAAGAAAGCCACTCGGCTTGGGAAATCTCGACCCCCTCTGGATCGGCCCAAAACGCTTTGCGCGTGATATAAAGATTATACCCCAAGAAACGGGCGCTGCTATTCAGTGCGCCGCAGGCGGATCACAACATCCACGCTGGCAATCTCGGCCCCGTCGGGGGCCTTGGGCAGTTGCGATATCTGCAACTCGTCCGCCGGGGCATCGGTCAAGCGATCCTCGCCTTCCCAAAAGAAATGCGGGTGGTCATGGGTGTTTGTGTCGAAATAGCTTTTCGAGCCGTCCACGGTGACTTCCTGAATCAGCCCCGCATCGCAAAAGGCCTTCAGCGTATTGTAAACCGTGGCCAGCGAAACGCTTTCGCCCATCTGCTGCACATCCGAAAACAGGCTCTCGGCGGTGACGTGCCGGTGATGCCCATCACCAACCAGCAACGTGGCCAGCGCCACGCGCTGCCGCGTCGGCCGCAGGCCCGCGCCCGCCAACCAATCGGTGCTTCGTTTCACAGCCTCTGTCGTCATCGCGCAATACATCCTTTGTTGGTACCATATATAAAAGCCGATACGGGCAAATTTCAAACAATTTCCCCGTCGGCGCGCCCCCGCCACAGGGGGCATCGGGCTTGCAAGGGTCAATTTCCCGGTGATACAGGGGTCACAGTATCGCAACCGGACCAAAGAAAGGGCTGCCTGAATGGCCGATTACCCGAGCAGCTTCGACCGTGACGACCTCCTGAAATGCGCAAAGGGCGAGCTTTTCGGCCCCGGCAATGCGCAATTGCCCGAACCGCCCATGCTGATGATGGACCGGATCACCGATATCTCTGGCGATGGCGGCAAGCACGGCAAGGGCCATGTCGTGGCGGAGTTCGACATTCAGCCCGACCTGTGGTTTTTTGAGTGTCACTTCCCCGGCAACCCGATCATGCCCGGCTGCCTTGGCCTCGATGGCCTCTGGCAACTCACCGGCTTCAACCTCGGCTGGCGCGGCTGGCAGGGGCGCGGCTACGCGCTCGGCGTGGGCGAGGTGAAGCTCACCGGCATGGTGCGCCCCGACCGCAAGATGCTCACCTACTACGTCGATTTCACCAAGGCCGTGCAAACCCGCCGCCTGACCATGGGCGTGGCCGACGGTATCGTGGAAGCCGACGGCGAGGTGATCTATCAGGTCAAGGACATGAAAGTGGCGCTCCAGGGGAATCGCACTTGAGCTTTGACAGTTGGGTTGAATTGGATTCTTGAGGTTTCATCATCAGATGGAGCTTCGAGATGCCGGCATTATCCAGTTATTTCAATGACGAAGACGATCCCCGCAAGAGTAACGCGCCACGGC
>DATFKJ010000180.1:0-5551 GCA_035268705.1 Roseovarius sp.
CGGGTCTTACCCAGACCGGGCAGACCGATCAGCAACCCATGCCCACCGCACAAAAGTGCCGAAAGCGACAGGTCCACAACCCGCTCCTGTCCAATGAACCGGCGGGTGATCGAGGCGCGCGCCTGCGCCAGCTTTCCTTCAAGCGCCTCAAGCCCAGCCAAAAGATCGGCGTCATCGGACATGGCAAAACCCTCCTGCAAACTATATCCTTCGCTATGAGTGTATCGCGCGAGATGGAAATGGCAAAAGCAATGAGCAAAGACACGATCACGACCCCGTCAGCCGAAAGCATAGCCGAGGCCGCCCGCGCCGCCAAAGGCAAGGGCCTTCCCCCTGTGCATCAGTGGAATCCGCCGTTTTGCGGTGATTTGGACATGCGAATCGCCCGCGATGGTACGTGGTTTTACCTTGGCACACCCATCGGACGGCCCGAGCTTGTCCGGCTGTTTTCCACCATCCTGCGGAAAGACGATGACAAGTATTTCCTCGTCACGCCCGTCGAAAAGGTGGGAATCACCGTCGATGACGCGCCCTTCGTCGCCGTCGATTTCGAAGCCGAGGGTGAGGGCAAGGCACAGGAACTGGTGTTCGAAACCAACGTCGGCGACCGCATGGTTGCCGGTCCCGATAACCCCATCCGGGTGGAACGCGACTCTGAGACAGGCGAGCCATCGCCCTACGTCCTCGTCCGTGACAATCTTGAGGCGCTGATCGACCGCAAAAGCTTTTACCGGCTGGTCGATATCGGCGCGCATGTCGAGGGCTGGTTCGGCCTGTGGTCGGGGGGGGAGTTTTTCCGCATCATCCCCTCGTCGGAGCTATTGGACAGCTAATAGCGGTGCCGCGTTTCGCCGCCAACCTCACCCTGCTTTTCACCGAGCGGCCCGTGGCCGAACGCGCCACTGCCGCGCGAAAGGCCGGGTTTGAGGGGGTCGAGGTGCTCTTCCCCTACACCTCCCCCGACTGGCCCAAGGCGCTGACCAAGGCGGGCCTGCCCGTGGCCCTCATCAACACCCCCGCGCCGGATTGGGATAGCGGCGGGCGCGGCGTGGCGGCCGTACCGGGGCAAAAATCGCGCTTTCGGGCCGAGTTCGACCAAGCGCTTGAGATGGCCGATCGGGTGCAAGCCGCCCGCATCCACATCATGGCAGGTCTGGCCGCAGGGGCGAAGGCGCACGACACATTTCTCGAAAACCTTGGCTGGGCGGTCGGGCAGGCAGGCGAAACGCCCCTGACGATCGAACCAATCAACCCACACGACATCCCCGGCTATTTCCTCAAGGATTTCGACCAAGCCGCCAACATCCTCGACACCCTGAACGCCCCGACACTCGCCCTGCAATTCGATGCCTACCACGCTCACCGCATCACCGGCGATCTTTTGGGCACATGGGAAAAACACGGCCACCGCGCCGCGCATGTTCAAGTGGCCGGCCACCCCGGCAGACATGAACCGAAGGAGGGCGAAATCGACACCCCGGCGTTCTTCAAAAGGCTCGACGCAGACGGCTACCAAGGCTGGGTCAGCGGTGAATACCATCCCAAAGCCCGCACCGAAGACGGGTTAAGCTGGATCACCTGAACCAACGCGCGCTCACCGCCGCGCGGTCAAAAGCGGCGTCCATTCCGGCCCACCAATCAACAACAGCGCCCCGGTGTCATCGAAATCAAACCGCCGCACTTGGCCCAACGCCTCGAAAACCTTGATCTCAAGATCCATCAAGGCGGGCGCACAGGCCATCTTGGTTGCCGCCATCGGGCCAAAACCGATCCCTTCACCGGTCAACTCGTACCCGCCCGAGAACCTGTTACAGGCCGCCCGTCCAAAGGCGCGCCCCTCGGCATCGAATCCGATGGTCACCTCAGCCCCATCAACAACACCACCGTTCATGACATCCTCGATCCGCCATTCCGCTCCGGTCAAAAGGCTGCGCGCCTCACCACCACAGCCGCGATATTCCTGACTGTCCAGCGTCAGAACCGCGCGCTGCGGATAGGGCATACCGCTCATATCGTCATGGCACAGCCGATCTTCCACCGACAGCCGGGCGTTGATCTGCGGCATCTCAAGGGTCTGGCCCGTGTCCGTCACTTGGGTGGCGCTGCGCGGCGTGCTGCGCTCGTCCTCGCCATAGGCCGCGACGATATCCACCGTCTCGGTCCCAACCGTCACGCGCCAGCCCGGCTCGTTGCCGCGCGCGACATAATCGCCCGCAAGACTGTCCAATATGCCCGGCCCCTTCTGGGCACAGGCGGGAAGGGCGGCAAGGCAAAGGCTTGCAAGAACGGTACTCAAACGCAGCATGGGGCAATCCTCCTAGGTCTTGCGCCCATCTAAGCACGCCTCACGCCAAATGCGAAATCACCGGAGAAGAGCGCGCGAAAAGCCGCGGCCGGATGGGATTGCCCCCTCGCGAAGAAGCCCGTCAGGGCTGATGAGCGCGCCCGCAAACTGTACAAAACGCGCGTACGTTTCGTACGTTTCTCACCGCACGCCCTGTTAACCCGCCGGGCGTCGGTAAAAAATACCGACGCGATACCGACGTGAAACCGACGCGATGCAGACAGGGGGTTTTCCTTGTTAACCAAGGGCTTACCCCCGATTCGGCGCTAGACGCTCATACAGACGTATTTCATCTCCATGAACTCCTCGATCCCGTGATGGCTACCCTCGCGGCCAAGCCCCGATTGCTTGATCCCGCCAAAGGGTGCCACCTCGGTCGAGATGATGCCGGTGTTCACCCCGACGATCCCGTATTCAAGCGCCTCGGCCACCTTGTAGACGCGGCTCAGGTCCTTGGCATAGAAATAGCTCGCCAAGCCGAAGATCGTGTCATTGGCCAGATCAATTACCTCGTCCTCATCCTCGAACTTGAACAAGGGGGCCAAGGGGCCAAAGGTTTCCTCGGTCGAAAACTCCATCTCCTTGGTGGCGCCGGTGACGATGGTCGGCGGCAGGAAATACCCCGGCCCCTGCGGGGCCTCGGTATCGCCAAGGATCACACTTGCACCCTTGGCCTTGGCATCGGCGATATGATTTTGAACCTTTTCAACGGCTTGTGGGTTGATCAGCGGGCCAAGGGCCACGCCTTCTTCCATGCCGTCGCCCATCTTCAGCTTGTCAACTGCCGCTTTAAGTTTCTCGGCGAAGGCATCGTAAACGCCCGCCTGCACATAAATCCGGTTGGCGCAAACACAGGTCTGCCCATTGTTGCGGAACTTGCACATGATGGCGCCTTCCACGGCGGCGTCCAGATCGGCGTCGTCAAACACGATGAAGGGCGCATTGCCGCCCAACTCCATGGAACATTTCATCACCTGATCGGCGGCTTGCCGTAGCAGGATGCGCCCCACGTTGGTTGATCCGGTAAAGGTCAGTTTCCGCACGATGGGGTTTTCGCAGAACTCCTTGCCGGTGTCCGAGGCATTGGTCGTGGTCACCACCGAGAACACACCCTTTGGGATACCCGCCCGCTCGGCCAGCACGGCCATGGCCGTGGCCGACAGCGGCGTCAGTTCCGCAGGCCGCGCCACAAAGGCACAGCCCGCCGCCAGCGCCGGCGCGGCCTTGCGGGTGATCATCGCGTTGGGGAAGTTCCACGGCGTGATCGAGGCGGCCACGCCAATCGGTTGCTTCATCACGGTGATCCGCTTGTCACGCTGATGGCCGGGAATGGTTTCGCCATAAACGCGCTTGGCTTCTTCGGCGAAAAATTCAACGAAACTGGCACCATAGGCGATTTCGCCCTTGGCCTCGGCCAGTGGCTTGCCCTGCTCGGCGGTCAGGATGGTGCCAAGGTCGTCTTGGTTTTCCATCATCAAATCGAACCACTTGCGCAGCACGGCGGCACGCTCCTTGCCGGTCCACTTGGCCCAGTCCTTCTGCGCCACTTCGGCGTTGGCAATGGCCTTGGAAACCTGCGCACGGCTCAGGTCCGCCACATGGGCGATCACGTCACCCCGGGCAGGGTTCGTCACCTCGAAGGTGCCTTCGTCACCATCCACCCAATCACCCGCCAGATAGGCCTGTTCGGCCAGAAGGCTGGGGTCATTCAAAAGAGATTTCAGATTGGTCGTGGTCATGGCGTGTCTCCCTTCGTCTTGCTTGCGCAAAGCCAAAGCACCTTGCGCCGCTCTTGTCCAGAGACCTAGGGTTGGCGCACCACCAATGAAAGGGTCATGGATGAAACCGCTCGACGATGCCTATGCCAATGCCGCGCACATCCCCGGTGCGGATGCCTACCCGCCGCGCTGGGCGCGATTGGCGGCAGAGTTTCGCGAGGGGCTTGGGAGCGAAGGGCGCGCGCGTCTGGGCCTTGGTTATGGCAACAGTCCCCGGCAGGTCTTGGACCTGTTCCTACCCGAAGCCGTCCCCAAAGGCCTTTGTGTCTTTGCTCATGGGGGTTATTGGCTACGCTTTGACAACTCCTATTGGTCGCATCTCGCGGCTGGCCCCTTGGCGCGGGGCTGGGCCGTGGCGATGCCGTCTTACGACCTGTGCCCCGATGTCACCATCGCGCAAATCACCGGGCAGATTGTGCAGGCCGTCACGGTTGCCGCGCAGAATGTTGAAGGCCCGATCGCCCTGACGGGCCATTCCGCCGGGGGGCATCTGGTGGCGCGGATGGCGGTGCCGGGGGTATTGCCCAAGGGGGTCGCGGCACGGCTTGCATCGGTTGTCCCGATCTCCCCCGTGGCCGACCTGCGCCCGCTTTTGGAAACCTCGATGAACGATCAACTGGGGCTGGATTTGGCAGCGGCCGAGGCGGAAAGCCCCGTCTTGATGACGCCGATGGATGTCCCAATGAATACATGGGTCGGGGCTAAGGAACGACCGGTCTTTCTGGATCAGTCGAAATGGCTTTCCGAGGCATGGGATGCCCCCCTGCACATCGCCCCCGGTATGCATCATTTCGATGTCATCGACGCGCTGAAAGACCCTGAAAGCGCCATGGTCACGCACATCTGCGCCTAGCCCTCGGCAGGGGCCCCCATCGGTGCGCGCTCTGGCCCGAAAAGCGCGGCCAACCCAAGGATCACCCCCGACACCGTGGCGATCATCCCCGCCGCGCTAACCGCATCGTCAAAGCCCAGCCAGAGCGGACCATACCCCGCCAGAACATAACCCAAGATCGCCGAAAGCGTGGCGAACCCGACGCTCCATGCCACCTGCACCTCCAACCGGTTGGTCATCAATCGCGCGGCGGCGGGTGGGCAGATGAACATCGCGATCACGATGATCGACCCGACCGCATCAAAGGCCGCCACCGCCGCAATCGCCGCCACGACGACTAGCGACAGTCCCAAAACCCCGGTGGGCAAGCCCACGGTGCGGGCGAACCCCTCGTCAAAGCTGCTGATCTTCAAGGGTCGCCAGAAGACCCATGTGAAACCGCTGACAAAGGCCAGTGTGGCCGCCATACGTGGAAGTTCCGGCGGTAGCCCTTTCAGGGCCGCCCAGTCAAACAGCGACGACCAGCCAAAGGCATCCAGCCAGATCAGGCTTTCCAGATTGCCATAAAGCGCGTGCTGCACGTCCAGATGCACATCC
>DATFKJ010000181.1:0-6325 GCA_035268705.1 Roseovarius sp.
GAGAGGCAAAGCCGGACCAAAACGCCTCGGGCGAGACATCTGTGCCGGGCAGGGCCTTTTCATCCACGAAATTGGCCAGTTCCTCGGCCACCTGCAGGCCGTGCTTTTCGATACGTTGCACCATGTCACGCTCCTCCGCCATTTGGTTTTGCGCATGCTGTTGCATGCCGGTGACCTGATTTCTAACCGCCAAGTTTCCGATCGGCAACAAAATTGGTAAATAAATATTACCAATGACTATGAAATGTGCGAAATCCGAAAAGGACCAAGGCCATGACGCACCTGCGCGACGGGCGCGGGGTGCATATGAATGTCATATCTGGCGTAAAATGGCGGAGAGACAGGGATTCGAACCCTGGGATCCCGTGAAGGATCAACGGTTTTCGAGACCGCCCCGTTCGACCACTCCGGCACCTCTCCGCGGGGGTCTGGGAGGTGCGTTTAATCCGCTTTGCCGGGTGAGACAAGAGGGTTTTCCATTGTTTGTGCGGAGTTTTTGCCGAAAGCCATTTGCATATGGATCAGGGATGCCCACACGGCGCGAGGCGTCGGTGGCGATCCGCTTTCCGCGAAAACTTGTGATTCACGTTCGTTGCGAAAGGCACTAGGCTGTAATCAGACCTGAAACGAGGTGCGAAAAGGAGAGATCATGCCCCGACCCATGCCACTTCGACGATTGCTCATGCTCACGTTGCCGATGTTGATCGTGCTGGTGTGTGCGGGGCCGCTACGAGCGGCGGATCGGGATCGGCTGGAGGCCTTTCTAGAGGTCACGGGGTTCGGCGTGGCATTGGACAGTCTGGCGTTGACCGCCGCCGATGCGCCGCAAATGTTGGGCATGGAGGCCAGTGATTTCGGCAGTGACTGGGAGCGTGTCGCGGGCGAGGTGTTTGATACCGACGAGATGCGTGACACCGCGCTGAACATCCTGTCGCAAACCCTGTCGGACGAGGATCTGGCCCATGCCGCCGGGTTTTATGCCTCGGAGCTTGGGCAGCGACTGGTCGAGGTTGAGAACGCCTCGCACATGGTTGAGGACGACGCGGCCAAACGCGACGCAGGCGAAGAACGGGTCGCGGATTTGATGCGCGCCGGGGATGAGCGGTTGCAGGTCCTGAAAGAGATGAACGCGGCGATTGATTCATCGGGCATTGCCGTGCGCGCCGTTCAGGAGGTTCAGGTGCGGTTTCTCATGGCGGCCTCGCATGCCGGTGTGTTGGACAACGCGCTTGACGAGCAGGCCTTGCGCGCCCTATTGCGCGAAGGAGAGGACGAGTTGCGGATCGAGTTGCAGGCCGGGGCCTTGGCCGGTGCGGCCTATACGTATGCCGATATTTCGACCGAGGATTTGAAGGCCTACCGCGAGGCGCTTGAGCACCCGCAGATGCAGCGGGTTTATGAATTGATGAATGCCGTTCAGTTCGAGATCATGGCGGGCCGCTATGAGCGGTTGGCCTTGCGGATGGCTGATCTGCACCCGGGGCAAGACCTGTAATGGCGGGCGTGATGCATCGCTTTGGCCTGATTGCGGCCGTCGTGGTTTGGCCCTTGGCCAGTTTTGCCGAGGAGGCGCCGGTTCTGGATCGCCTGATGGAGGTCTCGCGGATTGCCGACACGATCAAGATCATGCGCGAAGAGGGCCGGGGCTATGGCGAGGATGTGGCCGCCGAGATGCTGCCCGGGGCCGATCGTGACAGTTGGGAAAGTGCCGTGATGCGGATTCATGACCCCGACCGCATGCTGCGCGTGATCCGGAGAGGGTTTGACGAGGCTTTGACCGAGCCACAGATGCAGGCGGTCATCGACTTTTACGGTAGCGATTTAGGGGCCGAGATCGTGGCGTTGGAGATTTCCGCGCGCCGCGCCTTCTTGGAGCCGGGGATCGAAGAACAGGCCCGCGCCCGTTATTCCGAAGACCATCCCGACGATTCCCGTTTGCGCGGTCAGGTGGACCAGATGATGGCGGAAAGCGATTTGATCGAACGCAACGTGTCGGGGGCCATGAACTCGACCATGATGTTTTATCGCGGGATGATGGATGGTGGCGAATTGGAGATGACGCAAAGTGATATGCTTGCCGATCTGTGGTCGCAGGAGGAGACCTTTCGCAGGGATTCGGAAAACTGGTTGGGGGCGTTCTTGATGATGGCATATGATCCACTGTCCTCCGAGGACTTGGACAAGTTTCTGGCGTTCTGGCGCGCGGACACGGGACGCGCCTTCAATAGTGCCATGTTCAAATCCTTCGACAGAATGTACGAGGATCTTTCCTATTTGATGGGGCAGGCCGTGGCGCAGCACATGCAGAGTGAGAAACTCTGACTTTGGGGGTCCAGCCCCCCTTGACTTTGAACCCGAACTTTTGAATAAGCGCGCAACCCGGCAGCATTCGCTGTACGGGCGTGTATGAATTACGCCCATGACAGGGCGCGCAGTTCGACGGTGGCCGAAGGCCGAGAACTTCCGCAAGGGCGGAGACCACAGGACGCGGCAACGGAAAAGGAAGACGCAGATGTTTGCGGTCATCAAGACCGGTGGCAAGCAGTACAAGGTGCAGTCGGGAGACATGCTCCGTGTGGAAAAGCTTGCAGCGGACGCCGGTGAGAAAGTCCAATTCAACGAAATTCTGATGCTGGGCGGTGACAAGCCGGTCGTCGGCGCACCCTTGATTGACGGTGCTGCCGTTCAGGCCGAGGTGGTCGATCAGGTGAAGGGTGACAAGGTCATCAACTTCGTCAAGCGTCGCCGCAAGCACAGCTCGAAGCGGACTGTTGGCCACCGCCAGCAATTGACGCTTCTGCGCGTCACCGAGATCCTTGAAAAAGGTGCTGACAAGTCGGGCGTGAAAGCCGCCGTTGGTGCGGGGTCGATCGCGGCTGTTGCTGCTGGTGCAGCCGTTGCGGCCAAGCCGGCCAAGAAGGCCGAAAAGAAAGCCGAGCCCAAGAAAGCCGAGAAAAAGGCCGAAGCCAAGGCAGAGCCCAAAAAGGCCGCGCCGAAGAAGAAAGCTACAAAAGCCGACAAGGGCGACGACCTCAAGGAACTGAGCGGTGTTGGCCCGGCGCTTGAGAAGAAACTGAACGAAGCAGGCGTCACCACCTTTGCCCAAATCGCGGCATGGACGGACGCAGACGTTGCTGATATGGACGAGAAACTGTCGTTCAAGGGCCGGATCGAGCGCGAGGGCTGGATCGAACAGGCCAAAGAACTGGCTAAAGGTTAAGGAGAGACCCAATGGCACACAAGAAAGCAGGCGGTTCATCCCGTAACGGTCGCGACTCTGCCGGTCGTCGCCTTGGCGTCAAGAAATACGGTGGTCAGTCGGTCATTCCCGGCAACATCATCGCGCGTCAGCGCGGCAACAAGTTCTGGCCGGGCGAAGGTGTGGGTCAAGGTAAAGACCACACGCTGTTTGCTGTCGTTGAAGGGAACGTGAAGTTCCACAAGGGCATCAAAGGCCGCACCTTTGTATCGGTTCTGCCAGTGGCGGAGGCCGCCGAGTAAGCCGACCTTACGATATTTGAATCAAAAGGGGATCGGCGCCGCCGGTCCCTTTTTTCTTTGCAGGAGGCAACCGCATGGGCGTTGCCGTGATCAGTTTTCTGGCCTTCGCGGCCAGCCAAGTGGGCACACCGGGGCCTGCTAACATGGCGCTTTTGGCCACCGGCGCGCGCTTTGGCTTCCGTTCTGCCTTGCCGTTCGTGGCAGGGGTGGCGCTTGGCAAGCAACTGATCATCTGGCCCGTGGGCTTTGGCCTGATGGAACTGGCGGCACAGGCCCCTTGGGTCTTTAGTACGCTCAAATACGCCTCGGCGGCTTATATTTTCTGGCTGGCGTGGAAGGTGGCCAACCTGCGGCTGGATCATGGGCGCGAGGTGGAGCGCGTTCCGGGGTTCGTTGCCGGGCTGATCGTGCATCCGCTCAATCCCAAGGCCTGGGCGATGATCGTGGCCGGGTTCACCAATTTCGTGGTCCCCGGCACGCCCGCGTTGCAAGCGACGATGGTGATCGCCGCCGGGCTTTTGGCCCTGCAATGCCTGCTGCATCCGGTTTGGACCTTCGCGGGTGACCGGATCGCGCAAACCGTCGCCGGAACCCCGGCGGAGGCTTATCTCATGTGGACCTTGGCGGCCCTGACCGTTGCCTCGGTTCTGTTCGTGCTGTTTGGAGGAGGACAGGCATGACGATGGAAACACGGATCGACCAAGTGGTGATCGAAGGCGCGCGTTTTGATCTTCGGCCTCTGCGGGCCTCGGATGAAGGCTTGATCGAGCTTTATGCAAGCGATGAGCGTGTGGCGGCGATGACCTCGTCTATCCCGCACCCTTTGCCGCCCGGTACGACCGAGGCTTTCGTGGCTCGCGCGCAGGCGCCTGACCGCATCGAGGATATCTGGGCCATGGATGGCACCAAGCAAGGCGGCCCCGAGGTGATGGGCCTGATCGGCCTGACACGGATTGAGCAAGGTCAGTCCGAAGTGGGGTTCTGGGTGGCACCCGCCTTTTGGAACACCGGCGTGGCCTCGGCAGCGCTTGAGGCGTTGCTGAAGGCCAACCCTCATGCCTGCCGGACCTTTTTTGCTACCGTGTTTCAGGATAACCCGGCCTCGGCGCGGGTTTTGACCAACAGTGGTTTCGCTTATCTGGGTGATGCCGAAACATTCTCGGTCGCGCGGGGGGCCAAGGTGCCCACCTGGACCTATAGCCGCAAAATGGATTGAGGCCCCAGCGGCCTTTGCGTAAGGAGACGACATGAAATTTCTCGATCTAGCAAAGGTCTATATCCGCTCGGGCGCGGGCGGTGGTGGCTGTGTCAGCTTCCGGCGTGAGAAATACATCGAATACGGCGGTCCCGATGGCGGCGACGGCGGCGGCGGCGGTTCGGTTTATGCCGAGGCGGTCGAAGGCCTGAACACCCTGATCGACTTCCGCTATCAACAGCATTTCTTTGCCAAGAACGGACAGCCCGGCATGGGCAAGCAGCGCACCGGCAAGGATGGTGACGACATCGTTTTGCGGGTGCCGGTTGGCACCGAGATTCTGGATGAAGATCAGGAAACGGTGATTGCCGACATGACCGAAGTGGGCCAACGGGTGGAACTGGCGCATGGTGGTAATGGCGGTTGGGGCAACCTGCATTTCAAATCCTCCACCAACCAAGCGCCACGTCGGGCCAACCCGGGCCAGCCGGGGGTAGAGCGGACGCTTTGGCTTCGCCTGAAATTGATTGCCGATGTGGGGCTTCTGGGCCTGCCCAATGCGGGCAAATCGACCTTCCTTGCCGCCACGTCGAACGCGCGGCCCAAGATTGCCGATTACCCCTTTACCACGCTGCACCCCAACCTTGGGGTTGTGGGTGTCGACGAGGTGGAATTTGTCGTCGCTGACATTCCCGGCCTGATTGATGGCGCCAGCGAGGGCCGGGGCCTTGGTGACTTGTTCCTTGGTCATGTGGAGCGCTGCGCGGTGCTGTTGCATCTGGTCGATGGCACCTCCGAGACCGTGGCCGAGGATTACCGCACCATCATCCATGAGCTTGAGGCTTATGGCGGGGAATTGGCCGAGAAACCGCGCGTGACGGTCTTGAACAAGGTTGATGCGCTTGACGATGACCGGTGCGCCGAGGCCAAGGCCGAGCTTGAAGCGGCCTGTGGCTGTGCGGTCTACGAGATGTCGGGGGCCGCGAAACTGGGCGTGACCGAGGTGCTGCGCGCGTTGCGGTCCGAGATTGATGACAACCGCCTGCGCCAAAAGGCCCAAGACGAAGAGCCCGAGCCGTGGCAACCCTGAGCCAAGCCAAGCGGATCGTCATCAAGATCGGGTCGGCCCTTTTGGTTGACCGCGACAGTGGCGATTTGCGTGCCAAATGGCTGCGGGCCTTGGCCGATGACGTGGCATGGCTGCGCGGGCAGGGGATCGACGTCATTCTGGTCTCTTCGGGGTCTATCGCGCTTGGGCGCGGGGCGCTTGGCCTGCCCATGGCGGAACTGACGTTGGAGCAATCACAGGCGGCGGCGGCCGTGGGGCAGATTGAACTTGCCCGTGCCTATGCCGAGGCATTGGCGGGCCACGGGCTGCGTGCGGCGCAGGTTCTGGTGACGCTGGAAGACAGCACCGACCGGCGGCGTTACCTCAATTCCCGGGCCACGCTGGAACAGCTTTTGCAACTGGGCGCGGTGCCCATCGTGAACGAGAACGACACTGTCGCCACCGATGAAATCCGCTATGGCGATAATGACCGGATGGCGGCGCAGGTGGCGGTGACGGCGGGGGCTGATCAACTGATCCTGCTGTCGGATGTGGATGGATTTTATTCCGCCAATCCCGCG
>DATFKJ010000182.1:0-26205 GCA_035268705.1 Roseovarius sp.
GGCGGCCAATGGCCAGCGAAAGCTGATCCTCGGGCACGACAACTTCGATCCGCTCGGCCTCTTCGTCCAGAACCACCTTGGAAACCTCGGCAGGTTGCAGGGCGTTCACAAGGAAGGTCGGCTGATCCTCATTCCACGGGATGATGTCGATCTTCTCACCTTGCAGTTCATTCACAACGGCTTGCACACGGCTGCCGCGCATACCCACACAGGCCCCGACCGGATCAATCGACCCATCATGCGAAATCACCGCGATCTTGGCGCGGCTGCCCGGATCACGGGCCACAGCCTTGATGTCAATAATGCCGTCATAGATTTCTGGCACTTCCATCTTGAACAGCTCGGCCATGAATTCCGGCGCGGTGCGGCTCAGGAAAATCTGCGGGCCACGGGCCTCACGGCGCACATCCTTGATGTAGCAGCGGATGCGGTCATTGGGGCGATAGCTTTCACGCCCGATCTTCTCGTTCCGGCGCAGAATCGCCTCGCCACGGCCCACGTCGACGATGACGTTGCCATATTCCTCGCGCTTGACCTGACCATTGATGATGGTGCCGACACGATCCTGGAATTCTTCAAACTGACGGTCACGCTCGGCTTCGCGGACCTTTTGCAGGATCACCTGCTTGGCCGATTGCGCGGCGATCCGGCCCATATCGACGGGCGGCACCTCTTCGGTGAACTGATCACCGACCTTGGGGTCGTCAAGATACTGCTTGGCCTGTTCGACGGTCATCTCGGCCTGATAATTCTCAACCTCGTCGTCCTCGACCACGGTGCGCACACGGGTAAAACTGGCGCGGCCTGTCTTGCGGTCAATGCTGACGCGGATATCCATCTCGGCGCCGTAGCGGGATTTCGCAGCACGGGCGAGGCTTTCTTCCATCGCTTCGATGACCAGCGACGGGTCGATCATTTTCTCGCGGGCCACGGCCTCGGCGGTTTGCAAAAGCTCAAGCTGGTTCGCAGAGGTAATTGCCATTTTCAGTCCTCCTCAGACTCGGACCCTGAGGTCTCGATCTCGTCAAATTGGTCTTCGTTCAAAGTGCCCGCTTCCTTGCGGGCCTTCAGCATGTCCTTGATCAGCTCATCGGTCAGCACCAGCTTGGCATCGGCCAACCAGTCGAATTGCAGGCCAACGGTGCCTTCTTCGATATTGATAAGCACATCGTTGTCTTCGACCCCTGCCAGAACGCCCTTGAAGCGTTTGCGCCCGTCGATCATCTCGGATGTTTCCAGCTTCGCCTCGTAGCCCTCGAATTCCTCGAAATCCTTGAGACGGGTTAGGGGCCGGTCGATCCCAGGGCTGGAAACCTCCAGCGTATAGGCATCGGTCAGCGGGTCCTCGACATCCAGAACCGCACTCACGGCGTTGGAGATGTCGGCGCAGTCATCCACTTCGATCCCGCCTTGGGGCTTTTCGGCCATGATCTGAAGCGTATTGGTCTTGCCACCCATCAGACGCACACGCACCAGTTCATACCCCATGTCCTCGATAACGGGGGTGATGATCTCGGCCATGCGGCGATCAATGGCTGTCTTGGCGATCAGGTCGTTGCTCATCAGTCTTTCAAACACAAAAAAACGGGCGCGCGGCCCGTTGCTATTTCCCGGTGGAGCGCCGGGTGTGGACCCCAACGCGCCGCTGTTGAAAGGGGATATACGCCGATGCGGGTGAGTCTGCAAGGGGCTTGAAAGACCGAAAACGGCACCGACGCGATACCGACAGAATACCGACGTTTTACAGACAGGGTTTTTTGCTTGTTTTCAAAGGCTTAGATGCCACGCCCCAAACGGTCCATGATCTTCACCAATTCAGCGCTGATTCCCGGCTCGGACAGGGCATGCCCGGCCACCGGGATCATCCGCAGGCTGGCCTTTGACCAATCCTGCGCCAAGCGCCATGCAGCTTGCGGCGGGCAGATCATATCGTAACGGCCCTGCACGATGGTGCCGGGGATATGGGCGATCTTGCGCATGTCCTGATGGATTTGACCATCGCGCTCAAGAAAGCCGCCGTTGATGAAATAGTGATTTTCCAGCCGCGCAAATGCATGGGCGTATTCGGCGGGGCTATCGCCGCTGGCCCCGTTGGAATGCACCGTGGCCAGCGCATTTTCCCAAGCAGACCAAGCCTTTGCATGGCGCACTTCCTCATGGCGATCGCCGGAGAACAGCCGCCGGTGATAGGCCGCGATCATATCGCTACGTTCGTCCACGGGGATCAACTCGCAGAACCGCTCCCATGTCTCGGGCCAGAAGCGCCCAGCGCCACCGCCATAAAACCAATCCAGTTCGGCGCGCGTCATGGTGAAGACCCCGCGAAGCACCAGATGCCGAACCGGGCCGGGATGCGCCTGCGCATAGATCAAGGCCAGCGTCGCGCCCCAGCTGCCGCCGAAAACGATCCATTCATCAATCATTAGGGTTCTGCGAATACGCTCGATATCCGCGACCAGATGCCATGTGGTGTTTGCGTCGACACTGGCATGCGGCTTGGATCGGCCGCAGCCGCGCTGATCAAACAGAATGATTCGATAGACGTTTGGATCAAAATAGCGGCGCATTGCCGGGCTGCATCCGCCGCCCGGCCCGCCGTGAAGAACCACGACCGGCACGCCATCGGCGCGCCCGGATTGCTCGACATAGATCTTGTGACCATCGCCCACATCCATCATGCACCGATCAAAAGGCTCGATCGGCGGGTAAAGATACTGGACTGCGCTCTTTTGGCCTGAGAATTTATCCATGACCGTCCTATATAGAAAGGCGGAACCAAATGAGCATATGGAGAGCAGAATGCAAGCCGCTCAAAGCACGATCGATCCAGCCGAGGTTGCCAAATTCGAGGCCATGGCCGCCGAATGGTGGGACCCCAATGGCAAGTTCAAGCCCCTGCACATGCTCAATCCCTGCCGACTTGACTATATCACAGCACAGATTGCGGCCGAGTTCGACCGTGATTTGAACGGTGAGACACCCTTTGCCGGTTTACGCATTCTGGACATCGGCTGTGGCGGTGGGCTTTTGTCGGAACCCATGGCGCGGCTTGGCGCGGATGTGGTGGGGGCTGATGCGGCCGAACGCAACATTCCAGTAGCTCAGGTCCATGCCGAGCAATCCGGTCTAAGCATCGACTATCGTCACACCACGGCCGAAGCCATGGCCGAGGCGGGTGAGCGGTTCGACGCGGTGTTGAACATGGAAGTGGTCGAGCATGTGGCCGACCCCTTGGCCTATCTCACCGCTTGTCAAACCCTGCTAAAGCCCGGTGGGTTGCACATCTGTTCAACCATCAACCGCAACGCCAAAAGCTTTGCCATGGCGATTGTCGGGGCCGAATATGTCATGCGTTGGCTGCCCAAGGGCACCCATGAATGGAACAAGTTCATCACCCCGGATGAGCTTTATGCTTTGATCGAAAACGCGGGCTTGTCGCCGGTGGATCGGAAAGGCTTTGTCTTTAACCCGATCACATGGCAATGGTCGCTGTCGGCCAAGGACCTGAGCGTGAACTATGTCACCGCCAGCGTGAAACCGTCCTAGTCGGATTCAAGCTTGGCGCGCAATTCGCGCAAAACGGGTAGCGTGGTGCGAACTTTGTCCTCGCCCACGTCGCGAACAAGTTCGGTGATCATTGGTGTGATCGCGGCAATCGCCGCATCGCGCGCCTGCCGCCCTGCGGGGCTGATCGCCACCATCTTGCGGCGGGCATCATCCCAATCGGGGCGGATATGCACATAGCCCGCCCACTCCAGTTTGTTAAGGGTATTGGTCATCGCGCCGCGCGTGACGTGGAAACTTTTAGCAAGCTGTGCCGGGCTTCGCTCTCCCCCGGCGCGGGCAAGGTGGTTGAGAACCGAGAAATGCGAGATTTCCATGCCCTTGGGCAAAACACGGCTGAGCCGGTTTCTGATCAATTGCTCATCCGCCAGAATTTCACTGAACAGTGCCACAGCAAGAGAATTGATCGACGACTCATTCATTCAAGGACCATCAAATTGGGGCGATTTTTGTAACGAGGGGACGCGTTGACGTGCTTGTGCCACCTTACCCAAGTCAAGATCAACGTAAATGACACCCGGATCGGTACCCCCATCGGCGATCACCTCGCCCCAAGGCGCAACGGCAAGTGAATGACCATAGGTTTGGCGGGTCTTGCCCCGAGTGGCGTCATGCGTGCCGGTTTGCGCCGGAGCCAGAACAAAAGACCCTGTTTCAATCGCCCGGGCGCGCAGCAATACCTCCCAATGGGCGGCACCGGTAACCGGGGAAAACGCTGAGGGCGCAGTCAGGATTTCGGCCCCGGCTTGCGCCAAGGCGCGGTAAAGGTAGGGGAAGCGGATGTCGAAACAGACGGTCATGCCGATGACGCCAAGATCCGTTTGTGCCAGCACCGCCGTCGTGCCCGGCCGGTATCCAGCAGATTCGCGATAGGTTTCCGCTTTCGAGACTTGCACATCGAACATGTGAATCTTGTCATAGCGCGCCGCGATCATTCCCTTGGGATCAATCAGGAAAGACCGATTGGCAAAACGCCCATCGGCATCATCCGTTTTCAACGCGAGAGACCCGATGAGAATCCAAACGCCATGCTGCTTGGCGCGCGCACGCAAGCCAGCCAGCGTGGGGTCGTCCGGTTCGTGGCACAGGACGTCTTTTTGGCGGGTATGGCTGGCCGAAACGCAGTTCGTGACCTCTGGCGTGAGGATAAATTGCGCCCCCGCCGCGGCGGCCTGATCCACATAGGCGCAGGTCACCGGCAGGTTCGCCGCTGGGTCATCGCTACTGTTGAGTTGGATCAGGGCCGCTTTCATTTGCCTTACCCTTGCAAAAGCGGGTCAAGCTTTCGCGCACGATCAAGCGCGTAGAGTTCATCACAGCCGCCAACGTGGGTTTCGCCAACAAAAATCTGTGGCACGGTGCGGCCACCATTGGCCCGCTGGATCATCTCGGGCTTGCGATTTGGATCGGCCAGGACATCGATTTCCGAGAAATTGACGCCCTTTTGCTTCAACAAACGTTTGGCAGCATGACAAAAGCCGCAGAGCGGCGAGGTGTAGATCTCGACAGGTTGCATTCGGTATTCCCTTAACTGTTTCAAGGGAATTTAAGCGTCCTTGGCCACGCGTGCCAGTGTCAGAACGCTCACAGACGCGGCACCGCCCGAAAAACAAGCCTGTGTCGCGGCGGATAAGGTGGCGCCGGAGGTCATGACGTCATCGACGATCAGGACACGACGTGCCGCCATCCGGTGCTTCCGACGGGGATGTGGAGTGATCGCTTGGCCCACGGTCGCATGACGTGCATCGAAGCCCAAACCATCAAGGCTTCGGGTACGACTCGGGCGTATCAGGAGATCTGGGCAATAATCCAGGCTCAACTCCCGGGCCACGGCCTCGGCCAAGAGGGCCGCTTGATTGAACCGGCGCTTGAGCATGCGTGTCCAGTGCAGCGGCACCGGGGCAACCACCATGCGCCGATCAATCAAGGGCGCAGCGGCGCGCGCCATCCAAAGCGCGGCCGGGCGCACGATGTCGTGTCGGTCCCCGTGCTTGAGCGATAGGACAAGCCTGCGCCCTTGATCCTTGTACAACAGGGCCGCACGCCCGTTATCCCAAGGCCGGGCCATCCGTAGACAATCGTCGCAGTATTCAGCTTCACCCCGATCATCACCGGGCAGCGGCACACCACATGCGTCACAACACAGGCCCGAGATAAAGGGCGTTTCCCGCCAGCACGGGCCGCACAGGCCAAAATCACTATCGACCTGATCACCACAAAGGGTGCAGCGCGGCGGATAGACCAGCCGCAACGCCGTTTGAAAAGCCTGCGTGCTCACCCTATTCTCCTCTACATGCAGCATTCCCTGACTGACCGCCCTGCCCTGCTTCGCAACCGCGCCCGCGCCATGACGGCACCGGCGCTGTTCCTGCACGAGGCCGCAGCGGACGAAATCAAGGATCGGCTGGAGATGGTTAAAAAATCCTTTAGCCAGATGGCCGTGGTGAGTGGTTTTCCAAAGGTGTGGCAAAACTGGTTTCCAGAGGCCCTGTGCGTGGCCGATGAAGAAACCTTGCCGCTTGAGGAAGGCGCGCATGATCTGTTGATTCACGCGATGAGCCTGCATTGGGCGAATGATCCGGTTGGTCAACTCATTCAGGCGCGGCACGCTTTACAGCCTGATGGCCTGTTTCTGGGCGTTTTCTTTGGCGGTGAGACGCTGCATGAATTGCGCGCCTCTTTGGCGCAGGCCGAAGCCGATTTGACCGGGGGATTGTCGCCACGTGTCGCCCCAATGGGTGAAATTCGCGACTTGGGCGCTTTACTTCAGCGGGCCGGTTTTGCCCTGCCTGTGGCAGATTACATACCATTAAAGGCCAGCTACGAATCGCCGCTGCACCTGATGCGGGACCTGCGTGCTATGGCAGAATCATCGGCGCTTGCAGCACGACCAAGGCATGTGATGCGGCGCTCGGTCTTGCTGCGGGCCTGTGAACTTTATGTTCAGAGATTCGCCACCGAAGACGGACGTGTCCCCGCAAGCTTTGATTTGATGGTTCTCACAGGCTGGGCCCCGGATGAAAGCCAGCCCCAACCTCTGCGCCCCGGATCGGCCACGGCGCGTCTTGCAGATGCGCTTGGGACGCAAGAAAGCAGTTTGAAAGATTGACGGCAGGGACTGAGCCGTTATCTCACACAATGAAACACGAATATAAAAATGAGATTGCCCATGCTGGACGCTAGCACGACTGCCAAGGTTCCCGAGCACGCGAATTCGGATCACCCCGCCATTCCCAAAGCGAAAACAGGCGTTCTTCTGGCCAATCTCGGCACACCCGATCACTATAGCTATTGGCCGATGCGCCGGTACCTGAACGAATTTCTGTCAGACCGCCGGGTGATTGATTACAGCCCGTGGAAATGGCAGCCGCTTTTGCAGTTGATCATTTTGACCAAGCGGCCCTTCTCCAGCGGGGAGGCCTATAAGTCCATCTGGAATGAGGACAAGAACGAAAGCCCCTTGATGACCATCACGCGGGATCAGACCGCCAAGATGGCCGACCTGATGCAAGAGCGGTTCGGCGATCAGGTCATGGTGGATTTCTGCATGCGCTATGGCAATCCTTCGACCAAGTCGAAAGTGCGTGAGATGGTCAAGGCAGGGTGTACACGTATCCTGTTCTTCCCACTTTATCCGCATTACGCGGGCGCGACTTCGGCCACGGCGAACGATCAGTTTTTCCGCGCCTTGATGGAAGAAACCTGGCAGCCGATTGCGCGTGTTGTTGAGCCATATTTCGAAAACCCCGATTATATCGAAGCGCTCGCGCAGTCAGTTGAGAAAGCCTACGCCGAGGCAAAGGAGCGCCCCGATATCCTTGTGGTCAGCTATCATGGAATGCCCAAGCGGTACTTGATGCAGGGCGACCCGTACCACTGCCAATGTCAGAAAACCACGCGCCTTCTGAAAGAGCGGTTGGGTTGGGACGACACCCAAATTACCACAACATTCCAGTCGGTTTTTGGCCCGGAAGAATGGCTCAAACCCTATACGGTCGATCACGTGGCCGATCTGGCGCGTGAGGGAAAGAAGAAGATCGCCGTCATGGCACCTGCCTTTTCGGCGGATTGCATCGAAACCCTGGAAGAGATCAACGAGGAAATCCGCGAAAGTTTCGAAGAAGCGGGTGGTGAGGAATTTACCTATATCCCCTGTCTCAACGACGACGACGCGCACATGAAAGCGCTTGCCGGTATTGTCGAAGACAACCTAAAGGGCTGGCTGGACAAATAGAGCAACAGATCGAAAATAAAAAAAGGCAGTGGAAAACCACTGCCTTTTTCAATTGGTCTTTGTGCGACTGATTAGTCAGCAGCAACAACTGCTGCCACGATGGCGAGCAGAACCAGCGGAACCCAAACGCCAGCTGCCGACGAGCTTGCGGTGGTTTCTTCAACAACGACGGGAGCTTCCATCATCGGCTCTTCCATGGTGCCAGCAGAAGCAAAAGTTGCGGCGCCAGTCAGAGCAGCGGCGAGAACGAGTTTTTTCATAGTATCCTCCAGATATTGGCCCACCATATAGAAATATGGCAGGCACCCAAGACTTACCTCGTGAAATTTTCTAATCAGCAATCTGTGGGGATTGCAAATGCATCTTGTGGCCTTGGCTACAAGATGCATTGAAGTTTCGTCAAATTAGCAACACTTGTGTGCCAACTTTCGCCATCGCAAAAAGTTCGGAGATGTGTTCGTTATACAGCCCGATGCAACCATTCGATGAACGGCGCCCAATTTTGCGCGTATCATGCGTGCCGTGAATGCGGTAGTAGGTCCAGCTCAGGTAAAGCGCATGCGTTCCAAGCGGGTTATCTGGCCCGGGCGGCACATAAGGCGGCCAATCGGGATTCCGCTTCAGCATGGACGGGGTCGGGCGCCAATCGGGCCCTTCAACCTTGCGAATAACGCGGGTACGGCCGCGGCGCGTCAGATCCTCGGTCAACGGCACACTGGACGGGTAAAGCTTATAGGTTTGCCCATTTTCCGACCAATAGTGCAGGGCACGTGAATCGATATCGACGAGAATCGCGCCGCTCTTCAGATTGGAGAAGTATGGTTTCCAATCCAGCGTGCGGAAACTTGAAATATTGCGGCGCACCGAAGTTGTGACATCGCGTTCCATCTCGACCGTTTCATCACCCGTAACGCTTTGCGCAAATGAGGGCGACCCAACGGCAGCCGCGGTTGCCGCCATGAAAGCGCGTCGGCTCATGCCACTTGAGTACTTGATGGCCATGCTCGAACTCCAATCTCGGCTATCTGACTTGAGTGTTAATATATGGCGCGAATGTCGCAGTCGCAATTCAAAGAAACGTCAATCGGCAAACTCGCGCATATGTGAGTTTGAATCGCAACCACGCTTTCGTTACTGCTATTCCGAAGTAACAGCACGGGCGGCAGGTAAGCATGACACGCATATTCGGACTTCTATTATCGGCTTTGATGGTTCTTTCGGCCTGCGCGACCACACCACCCGAGCCGACAATTGGCCCGGATGGCAAGCCGTTACCGAAAGTGTATCGCATCCGTGCAGGCGAAACTGCGACGATTCAATATCGCATGCTGGACTCGGTCAATGCATTGCGCGAGGCCGCGGGCGTGCCAGCGGTACAACTGAATTCGCAACTGACAGCCGCCGCAGCCACGCATTCGCGTGATATGTCGATTCAGAATCGCCCTTGGCATTTTGGCTCGGACGGATCCTCGCCGATCGACCGGGTGCGCCGCGTTGGCTATGACGGGCAACTTGTGGGCGAGACGATCTCGGAAACCTACGAAACGGAAACCGAAACGCTGGCGGCTTGGATGGAAGAGACGACCACACGCAAGGTTATCCTGTCACCCGAGGCCCGCGAAATGGGCTTTTCCTGGCTTCAGGAAGACAACGGCAAAATTTGGTGGACGATGGTTCTGGGCGGTTAGGCCCAGTACCTATGGATTGATCGTGATCGGCGTACCGTTCTTGACCATGGCGTAGATATCTTCGATCTCGCGGTTCTTGACCGATATACACCCTGCTGTCCAATCAGGGCTATTGCGTTGGAAAATGCTTTTTGCATTCGGTTGGCCATGAATGAAGATATCGCCGCCCGGGCTTTTGCCTTGTGAGGTCGCAAAGGCGATGTCCTCACGATTTGGGTAAGAAATACCTATCGAGAGGTGAAAATCGCTGTTCGGGTTGCGCCGGTCGATCACATAGGTGCCCTCGGGCGTCTTGCCGTCACCTTCATACTGTTTGTGGCCGGAGGGCGCGAACCCAAGATCCATACGGTAGTTCTTGAGCACTTGGTCGTGATGAAGCAAATACATCTGGCGATCGCCCTTATTGACGACCACATGTGTTACTTCGGGCCCGTTGTACGTTTTGAACTTTGAACTGCAGGCTGCCAATCCAAGGCACAAAAGCCCAACCAAAGCCAATCTCAGTATGCGCATGTCCCTAAACTCACTGTCTCGATCCGCCTCTTTTCTAGAGAGTTTATCACAAAAACAATGGGAATGAATCCCCTTTGGGTGCTAGGGCCTCGTAAAAGCCGCCACCAGTTCCACATGCGTTGACCAGCGGAATTGATCGACAACCTGTATCGGCCCCATGACATACCCGGCTGATAAAAGGGTGCGGGCGTCACGCGCAAAACTTGCCGGGTTGCACGAGACATGCGCGATCACCTGAATGTCCGATTCGGCAAGTTGCTGGATCTGTGCCTCTGCACCGGCGCGTGGCGGATCAATGACAGCCGCGTCGAATGTAGAAAGCTCATCCGGCATCAGCGGCCTGCGAAACAAATCCCGCGCTTCATGCGTCACCGCCTTGAGGCCATGGCCTTGCCCGTGCCGCCACCCAGCATCGAGGGCTTTTGTCATGGCGGTTTCGCCTTCGACGGCATGAACCTCGGCGTTCTTGGCAAGCGGCAGGGCAAAAGTACCGCATCCGGCAAAAAGATCGACGACACGCTTTGCGCCTTGAGTGATGCGGAGCACGTCATCGCGCAACCTCGCTTCACCCGCTTGGGTCGCTTGGAGGAAAGCGCCGGGCGGGGGAACGACAATAACACCGCCGAACTGCTGCTCGGGGGGCAGGCGGGTTGCGATCACCTCATCCTCCCATGTCAGGCGGGCAAGATCGTGCGCCTCGGCCAACTGTGCCAATTCCATCCGCAACGGCCCATCCAAGGGCTTGCCGCTACGCACAAGAATATCCAACCCGTTCAAAGACAAGGTCACCGCGACATCAAGGCTGTGTTTCCGGCTTGCACCAGCCATGGCCAATGCTTCGGCAACGGGCCGCGCAGAAAGCAATTCAGGGTCAAGCAACTGACAGCCGGGAATCTCTACAATCACGTCTGACGCCTTGGCGTGAAAACCCGCCATGGCCCCCTTTTTCGTCCGACGCGCAGCAAAAGTAGCTCTGCGACGCGAAAGCGGAGGCGAGGTGGAAATCGGTCGAAAGTCCGCCTCGATTCCCTGTGCCGAAAGCGCCGTGCGAACAACGTCGATCTTCCATTCAGCCATGAAGACATCCGAGGCATGCTGCAACTGGCAGCCCCCGCAGGATTTGAAATGCCGACAGGGCGGCGCGACGCGGTCAGAGGAGGGAGTGACGATTTTCACGTCTTTCAGTTTTTCAACGTCGCGTTGTGCCGTGATGACCTCGCCCGGAAGGGTCAACGGGGCGAAATACGGTCCTTCGGCAATACCGTCTCCCAGATGACCCAAGCGCGTGATGCGGTATTCATCCATCGCCTTACTCCGCCAATAGGTCTTTGCGTGTGAGCGTGAAACCCGAGTCGATCCAGCGTTGCTCCAAAGCATTGAGCTTCTTTCCAAGCTGTGGACCTTCATATTCTGGCATCAGATCGGCGGCCTTGATCGGAAACGTCGCCTTGGCGCCTTGGCTTAGCCCGTCAAGATCAGCAGGATTCCACGGTTGCTCCAACAGCGCAGCGCGCAGGAGGAGAATATCCTGCCCATCCTTCTCACCGTACCGATACCCCAATTCCGACGGGTCACACATGGCCGACACTTCGGACTCCATTGTCGTGAGGCGTTTTGACTGTGCTTTGCTGAGGCGAAGGCGATCTTGTAAACCGTCACCCCCCAATACAGCCAGCCGCCGCATCCCATCCGGCAGCGCCCCGACCTCGGATTCCAAATGCACGAGTGGCGCGAGCGCGCGGTCATCGGCACCGGGAAGGACGGCCAGCAGAACACCGCTGGCGCGCATGGTCGCAACCGACGGTGCCGGATCAGGTGCAGAAAGAAGTTTGATCATTTCGGCTCCGACCCGTTCACGCGAAAGCTCGGACAAGCCATCGACGTGATTAGCAATGGCCGCCAACCCGTCCGGGTCCAAGCCGCCTTCTGGATCACCGTACCAGGCATGAAACCGGAAGAACCGCAGGATTCGCAAATAGTCTTCCCGAATCCGCTGCACCGGGTCTTCGATGAAACGTATGCGCCGCGCTTCGAGGTCGGGCAAACCGTTCAAGGGGTCGATCACCGTGCCGTCAGACCTTGCATAAAGTGCGTTCATTGTGAAATCGCGGCGGCGGGCGTCTTGCACGACATCCGTAGAAAACGCGACCGTTGCGTGGCGGCCAAAGGTCTCGACATCCTCGCGGAAGGTGGTGACCTCATGCGGAACGCCATCGGAGACGACCGTGATCGTGCCGTGCTCGATCCCTGTGGGCACAGGTTTGAGGCCAGCTTTGTTGGACAGGTCGACAACTGTCTCGGGCTGCCCATCGGTGGCAATGTCGATATCCGATACCGGAGCACCAAGAAGCGCATTTCGTACGCAACCACCAACAAAAAGAGCCTGATAGCCAGCCTCTTCAAGCATCCTGCACACCGCTTGGGTGGGTTCCGCCGAAATCCAATCACCCGTAATCTTCATGGCTTCCCTGCTGCATCCGCCAGCGAGCGCAGAATACGCGCGGTCGCCCCCCAGATATAGTACGGACCAAAGGGCACCGTGTAATAACGCCGCTGACGCCCACGCCAACGGCGAGCTTCGACCTTGAAGTTGCTTGGTTCAAGCAGATGCGCGAGCGGGGCGGTGAAGACCTCCTCGACCTCACCGGGTTCGGCAATCGGCGAAAAGGGTTCACGAACGCGCGCGACGACGGGTGTGACGGTAAAGCTGGTTACTGTTTCATGGCTGGGCAAAGTCCCCAACACGTCAACAATATCAGGCGCCAACCCGATTTCTTCCCATGCCTCTCGCAGGGCTGCGGCGGTCACATCCGGGTCGCCTTCGTCCTGCTTTCCACCGGGAAAAGCAATCTGTCCAGGGTGATGCTTGAGTGCAGAGGACCGCTTGGTCAGATAAACCTGAGCACCGAGCGTGGTTTCGGCAATCGCGACCAGAACTCCCGCAGGCCGAAGGGTCCGACCCGCTGGTAGCACGATATCAGGGTTCAGATCATAATCCGAAGTGTCCAGACGCGCCTTGGCCAAGGCCTGCGTTACATGTGCGAAAGGGTCAGCCATCATCGTCTGGCGGGTTTTCGGCATCGAATCCCAAGGTGGTTGGGTCCATTCGATAATGTGCGCCGCAGAATTGGCAATCGGCGGTCAGAACGCCCTCGTCGGTGGTCATCTTTTCGATGTCCTTGGCCGAATAGATCGACAGGCTATTGCGCACCCTTTCCTCGGAACAGGTACAACCAAAACGAACGGACTGTATGTCGAAGACGCGCGGCGCTTCCTCATGGAAAAGGCGCACCAGAAGGTCGGTGGGCGCAACGGATGGGCCGATCAGTTCGAGATCTTCCACGGTATCCAAAAGCATGTTGGCGCGGTTCCAGTTTTCGGCATCGTCGCCATCCACCACGTCCTGCGCAGTCAAAAGCCCCTCTTCCCCTGAGCCACCGCCTTGGGCGAAAGGCGACGCCTTGGGCATGTGCTGGAGCATCAGGCCGCCAGCGCGCCAATGTTCAATACCGCCTGCTTCAGTCGATTTACCAAAAGACAGCGAGAACCGTGTCGGCAACTGTTCAGATTGTGCAAAATACGCTTCGGCACAGGCGCTCAAGCCATCGGCTGTGAGGGGCGTGATGCCTTGATAGGGAGTCGTGCCTTGGCCTTGATCTATAATGACGGCAAAATACCCTTCGCCCACCTGATCGAAAGGTGCGCCAGACACGCGATCACGATCAAAACTGGCATAAGCGCGGATACGGGCTGGCTCCCCTTCCGCCTCGGGGGCATAATAGTCCGTGGCGATCATCCGCACGGGGCCTTTGGATTGGACCTGCAACGACAGCTTCCAACGCAGCTTGATCGTTTGGCCGATCAGTGCGGTCAACAGGGCCATTTCAGCCACCAAAGCCTCGACCGGGGCGGGATAGTCGTGTTGTTTCAGTATACCGTCAAGCACGCCATCCAAACGCGCCACCCGGCCACGAATATCCGCATTGTCCAGTTGGAACGGCAGGATCGTGTCGTCCCAAGCGATTTTTTGTCCGAGAGTCATGGGGTTCCCTTGTCTGCCGGAAGTTGGCATATCGCGTCTATATATGACCATCAAGGCAAGGTCCAAGGGGGAGGTGTGGCATGATACGACGCTTTGGCGAGACACCCCGCGCAGATGTCCGATATACGCGCCGCCCCGGCGTTTACGCTATCCTTCCGAAAGGTGGGCGGATTCTCGTGACGCATCAATCCGAGCCCATACCGGAGTTACAGCTTCCCGGTGGAGGCATAGACCCCGGGGAAGGGCCGATACAAGCGCTTCATCGCGAAGTGTTTGAAGAAACCGGATGGAAAATCGGTGCAGCGCGGCGTCTGGGTGCCTTTCGCCGCTTTACCTATATGCCTGAGTACGACCTCTGGGCCGAGAAGCTCTGCATAATCTATGTTGCGCGGCCTGTTCGGCCACTTGGGCCGCCATCCGAAGACGGTCATAAGGCCGTTTGGACATGGCCGGGTGTTGCGGCACAGGAACTCGGGAACGCGGGTGATCGGCATTTTGTCAGCCAACTATGGGGCTTGGCTTGAACTCCAGCAAAACCGCCGAAACGTCATCTGCAAAATCATCGGTTTTTGCGAATTCCACCAACTTCCAAGTCAATGATTCAAGGCATGCCATACCCCGTGTCTGGCGCAAGGCGCGTAGGATTTGCGCAAGCCCTTTGTCATCCAAGAGGGTGCCATCCGGCGCAGCACATTCCACGACCCCATCTGAATGAATCATTAGGCGATCTCCGGGGGCCATGGAAATCTCGAAGTCCCGGTATTCGGCGCCATTGATCAATCCGACAGGCAAACCCCCACCCCCGATGAATTCAACTTGTCCATTTGCGCGCTGAATTGCCGGGTAGGGGTGGCCCGCTTGCGCCATGACGACCTTGCCCGAGACAAGATCGACATCGGCCAAAAGCAAGGTGAAATAATGCTCGGTCTCCATCTCGTTGAGAATCAATTGATTCAGGGCAGCAATCGTTTCACTTGGGGGTTTGGGCGCGAAAGACCCATCCGGCATGCGGCGCAGCGCCAAGTTTTGGTCGGGCGTTACAGCTGAAAGATAGCCCGCCAACCGGGCGGTCATCAGCGCTGAACTGATGCCATGGCCAGAGACATCTATGCCATACAGGCCAACGCGCGTGGCGCTGATTGGAAAGAACCCAACCAAGTCACCGCCAACATGACCACTGGACCGCAACAACAATGAAACGTCAGCAGGCCCAAAATCCCGGTAACGATCGCTTACCAAGGACTGTTGAAGTTTCTTTGCTTCGATCAAGTCACTGTCCAGCGCGTCGTAGAGCGATTGAAGCTCATCCAGCGTTGATTTCACCAAGCGGTTCTTCTCATTCAACTCCCTCTCCATGCGAAGAATGCGATCACCAGCGGCGATGCGTGCACGCAATTCCGACGCATTCACCGGCTTGGTCAGGAAATCATCGGCCCCGGCATCAAGACCATGGGCGATCTCTTCTTTCCCACTCTTGGAGGTCAGCAGAATGAAATAGCCATAGCTTTCACGTGCCATGGCCCGAAATTCACGACAGAAATCCAAGCCATCCATTCCGGGCATCATCCAATCACTCAAGACAAGGTCGGGTGGATCTTCACGGGATCTTCGCAAGGCTTCGATACCCGACTTGGCCTCGCTGACAGTAAAGCCCCAGCGTTTCAGAGACGCGCAAAGAATGCGTCTTTGCATGCCGCTATCGTCAACGACCAAGACATTTCGGATCGCCGGGTCATGCTGCAATGAATCGATGCTTTGTGGGTTTATTCCGCTCACCAGTACCGTCCCTGAACATTTACGGGCGTCATTGAACGCGAGACCCAATTAACCTCTGATGAACGCTAAAAATTGAATTTTTGCAATTAGTTGTACTCAGATTTACTTAACCTTCTTTAGCAAAAATGCAGTCTCAGGGAAGGATTGAGCGCGGCATGATCGACTGGAACAGAGTATACGAACTACGCCGTGAAATCGGTGCCGACGATTTTGGGGAAGTCGTGGAGCTGTTTCTCGATGAAGTCGAAGAGGGAATTGCCGCCCTTCGCGAAGGGTCGCCATTGGATACGCTTGAGTCGCACCTGCATTCTCTCAAGGGTAGTGCATTGAATCTTGGCTTTGTCCGTTTTGCCGAAATGTGTCAGGCAGGGGAATCCGCCGCATCTCAAGGTGTGGCGGATCAAGTCAATGTCACCGATGTCCTTGACAGTTATGAGGCCTCAAAAGCGGCGTTTCTGAATGGCCTGAACAATATGACCGCAGCCTAGATCAAGAACTCTGCAAGCACGTTATCGTCCGTGATGTCGCGATAGTCGAAGCCCTCGGCGTCAAGCTTGGTAAGAATATGTTCAAAATTCTCGGGTCGGTGCGTTTCGATACCAATCAAGACCGACCCGAAGTTACGTGCGGATTTCTTTAGATACTCAAAACGCGCGATATCGTCCTCCGGACCCAGAATATTAAGAAAGTCCTTCAAGGCACCGGGGCGTTGCGGCATGCGGAGGATGAAGTACTTTTTTACACCTGAATAGCGCTGTGCGCGTTCCTTGACCTCGGGCAGGCGTTCGAAATCGAAATTGCCACCAGATGTCACGCAAACCACTGTTTTGCCGCGAATTTCTTTGGCCAAGTCCTTGAGCGCATCCACTGAAAGCGCGCCTGCGGGTTCAAGAACGATGCCTTCGACGTTGAGCATCTCAAGCATCGTGGTGCAAAGCCGGTCTTCGTCAATCGCCAGAAGCGTGGACGGATCAATATGAGATAGGCGGGCAAAGGTGTTGGTCCCGATCTGGGCCACGGCAGCGCCGTCCGCGAAATTATCTATGTGACTCAATCGGGTAGGCTGGCCTGCTTTCAAAGCTGCGGCCAAGCATGCGCCACCTTCTGGCTCGACCAAGGTGAAGGCGGTTCGATCCCCCAAATAGCTGCATACGCCCGAGGACAGACCACCGCCACCAACCGGCATGATGATCCGATCAGGCATGTGATCCATCTGTTCTTCGATCTCAACACCGACAGAGGCTTGCCCCTCGATAACGTCCTCATCATCGAAGGGTGACAGGAAATGCCCATTTATTTCAGTGCAATAAGCCTGTGCGGCGGCAAGTGTATCGTCAAAATAATCCCCCGTCAGCCGGATCGAGACCGCATCGCCGCCGAATTTCTCGGTCTTGCCGATCTTCTGCTGTGGCGTGGTGACAGGCATGAAGATCACACCTTTGACCCCAAAATGACGGCACATGAAAGCCACGCCTTGCGCGTGATTGCCCGCACTGGCGCACACGAACTGCGTGGAATCCGGGTTGTTTTCCAAGACCTTGCGCATTGCGTTGAAGGCCCCGCGCAGTTTGTAGGAGCGCACCGGTGACAGGTCTTCGCGCTTGAGCCAGATGTCAGCGTGATAGCGCTCGGACAGATGATCATTACGTTGCAGCGGCGTGGGATCGAACACGTTGCGCATTGCGGCTTCGGCGGCTTGGGCAAGGAGGCGGAAATCACTCATAACCCCTTGATTGGCGCAATGTTTCACCCGGGGCAAGGGGCGGGGCCAAAGCATACATAAGAATACCGGGAAAGTGACGTATCTTGCCCCTGCGGCGAAAACCCGATAAGCGCCGAGCGCATATCCGTAGAGAGGGAAAAGTGATGTCCGCGCCCAAGAAAGTCGTGCTGGCCTATTCCGGGGGGCTTGATACCTCGATCATTCTGAAATGGTTGCAAACCGAATATGACTGCGAGGTTGTGACCTTTACCGCCGATCTGGGCCAGGGCGAGGAGTTGGAGCCCGCGCGCAAGAAGGCGGAACTTCTTGGAATAAAACCGGAAAATATCTTTATCGAAGACATTCGCGAAGAGTTTGTGCGCGATTTCGTCTTTCCGATGTTCCGGGCCAATGCGGTTTATGAGGGCCTGTACCTTTTGGGGACATCCATCGCCCGACCATTGATTTCAAAGCGCCTTGTGGAGATTGCCGAAGAGACCGGGGCCGATGCGGTTTCACACGGTGCGACCGGCAAGGGCAACGATCAGGTGCGGTTCGAATTGGCGGCCTATGCCCTAAATCCTGATATCAAGTTGATCGCGCCGTGGCGGGAATGGGACCTGTCCAGCCGCACCAAACTTCTTGATTTTGCGGAGAAAAACCAGATCCCGATCGCCAAGGATAAGCGCGGCGAAGCGCCGTTTTCGGTAGATGCGAACCTGCTGCATACCTCAAGCGAGGGTAAGGTTCTTGAAGACCCCGCAGAGATGGCGCCGGATTACGTGTATCAGCGGACGGTACACCCCGAGGATGCGCCGAATGAGCCGGAAATCATCGAAGTGGGCTTTGAAAAAGGCGATGCGGTGAGCATCAACGGCGAGCCGCTTAGCCCTGCTAACTTGTTGACAAAGCTGAATGAATTGGGTGGCAAGCACGGTATCGGGCGGCTTGATCTGGTTGAAGGCCGGTTCGTTGGCATGAAGAGCCGCGGGATTTACGAAACACCCGGTGGCACAATCCTTCTTGAAGCACATCGTGGGATTGAGCAAATCACGCTGGACCGGGGCGCCGCGCACCTCAAGGATGAACTGATGCCGCGTTATGCGGAGCTGATCTATAACGGGTTCTGGTACAGCCCCGAACGCGAGATGTTGCAGGCGGCAATTGACGCATCGCAACATCATGTGACCGGAACAGTGAAACTGAAGCTATACAAAGGGTCGGTGCGGACGGTTGGCCGTTGGTCGGATCATAGCCTGTATTCGGAAGCGCATGTGACCTTTGAGGACGATGCGGGTGCCTACGATCAGAAGGATGCGGCAGGATTCATTCAACTCAACGCGCTGCGCCTGAAGCTTTTGGCGGCGCGGGAGCGTCGACTGAAGCCATAGACGTACGAGTCTCACGATTCGAGCCAGACAAGGCCCGGCCCAGCGCCGGGCCTTACTTTTGCGCGCGTCGCATTAATTTAACTGTAAGGATTTGCGGTTTACCCTTCCCTCACGGCGCGGGCCAGTAAGACCGTACGCACAACAAAGCCTTGGCGGCCATTTCGAATGACTCTTGCGGAAGGATGACCAGCATTTTGGGTGAGGTGACCGATATATCGACCGGGCCGATGGCAACGTTCGATGTACCAACCCGGCCATCTGGCGCGAAATTCAACCCATCAATGGGATACTCCAGACCATCTGACACCCCCTCGACCGCGCCCATGGGGAAAAGAGACACCGGGGTGCCATTTTTCAGATCCAGTCGGATCGACGGAGGACAGAGAAACACAAGTTCCTCTACACCCAAGAGCAAACAAGGCCGGTCAGGATGACGAACAAGCGTATTGTAAGCCGCGAGTTGATGATCAAGCCGATTGCCAGAAAACCCGATTCCGATCACCAGCGGTGCATCTATATTGCGAAGGCATTTGTCAAAATCGGTGGTGTCCTGGTCAGGTATCTTGTGAAGCGCGGAGTTTGGAAGACGGTCGCGCGCTGCTTCACTGAGCGAATCGAAATCGCCTATCACCGCGCTGGGTACCACTCCATTATAAAGAGCCGCATCCGCCCCACCGTCAGCGGCAACAACCGTCGGTCCAAGGGATTGCGCACGATCAAGCAGCTTTTTCTTGATCTCGGCCCCGCCGATCAAAGTTACGGGTTTGTTATCGGCTACAATCATGTTCAAAATTCCGGATTGATCCCTATTTCGGAAACAGATCACATTCTCACCACGAAATGATACGGTAAAATTCTAAGAATCGGGCATCTTTGGTCTTGGCTGTGGTGATATGCCTACTCCTTGCAGTTAATGCGGAGCGAGCGAAATAATGGTTAGTTCAAGTAAAATACTCACAGTCTCATACGGCACCTTTTCGTGCACACTCGAAGGCTTCGATGATTCCTTCGATACGATGAAGGCAATCTCGGAATACTTCCGGGATCTGGCCGCAGATGACCGTTACTTCGGAGCAGAACCGCCGACGCCCGACGCGGATATGTTGGCCCGGATCGCAGAACGAGAAATCACGCGGCGCGTGGATGCAAGCGAACAAGAAGGCAAGATCGTCCTGCGCGCGGCAGAAGGTGCCGCGCTGAATCCCCCCGCCGAGGAGCGGGAGGCACAAGATCCACAAGAGCAAGACGAGCAGCCCGCAGAACAGGCCGCGACTCCCTTGAAAGATGAGGCCGAATCCCCCGCTCCACCCGCAGAGGCCGCAGCCGAACAAACCGACGAGTTTTCCGAAACGCCGCACGCGGAACCCGAAGCGGCCCAAGCGGACGCCGAACCGGAGGTCACTGACACGCCTGTGGCCGAACCTGCGGCTGAAACAGAGTCTGATTCAGCGATCAGCGCCGCAACGTCTGCCTTTGATGGTGATGACACTGCCCAACCGATCACAGAAGCCGAGTTGACAGAGCCGGAGGCCGAAGTTGCCACCGCCCTTGTGGCCAAAGAACCGCCGGAGCAGACGCCCGACCCGATCACAGAACCCGAGGCGGAAGCAGACGACATTGCGGACGAGACAGCGCCCTCGGATTTCGAAGCCGCGCAAGAGGCAGACCCCACAATTGCAGCCGAGGTTGACCAAGAAGGCGATAGCGTTGCGGATCGCCTGCGCCGTATCCGGTCGCTGGTCGATGAGACTGACGCCGACTTCCAAGACTCGGTTTATTCCGAAGACGAGCATGCGCAGGATTTTCTGAATGAAACGGCCGCAGACCTTGATGAGGCCTTGCGTGCCGATGATGCCATGGAAACCGTAGCGCAAGATGAAACGGCAGAACCTGATCTGGCCGCGATTCTTGGGACGGTGGAAGAAGACTCGCATGCTCAAGACGACGAGCCGGAACCGGGTGAATCCACTGATGTCCCGCATGACAGCATTGCCGATAAAGTTGAAAAGGCTGCCCCGGAGATTGCCGAGGATACGCTGGCGCAACTTCTGGCCGATGCAATGCCGGACGAGGACACCGATTCAGAGCCTGCTGCGGTGTCCGAGGAAGCTAGTGCCGAGGAAGACACCGAAAAGCGCCCCACAGTTCAGACCCGCGTGGTCAAAATGAAACGCAGCGAATTTGAGGCTGCGATCAGTGAAGGGTATCTTCAAGAAGACGAGACTGACAGTGATATCGACGATAATCTTTTTGGGGACGACTCAGGGCTTAGCGCCGAAGAAGAGGCCGATTTGCAGCGCGAATTGGCCGAGGTCGAAGCCGAGTTCAACCAGACGGATCAAGATCATGCAGAGGATTTCGATGCGCCCCTGAAATTGACCGAAGCAGATCAAGTTCAGGAAACCGCCAAGGATGAGGCGTTTGAAGCCCCGGAGAAAGAGGCTCCGGCCGGGGCAGGCATCGAAAACGAAAGCCTTGACGCAGAGGCCGAAGAAGAAGAAACGCCACGCGGTATTTCCAAGCTGCAACGCGCAGAACGTCAGGCCGATCTGGCCCGAATTTTCGACGAAGCGGATACACAGCTTGACGAGCCTGAATCAAACCAACGCCGCAACGCCATCCAACATCTGCGCGCCGCCGTAGCCGCGACGCGCGCCGAGAAGAAGGCGGGGGCGTCGCTCAAGCAAGATGTAGACGAATCGCCCTATCGCGATGATCTTGCCAACGTCGTCCGCCCGCGCCGGCCGGAAGCCGGTGAAGGCCGCCCGCGTTCCAGCCGCCCGGACGTCAAACCCAGTTCACCCACGCCATTGAAACTAGTGGCTGAGCAACGGGTTGATGTGGCGAGCACGCCGGTCCGCCCGCGCCGTATCTCGAAGGCGAGCATGGCGGAGCCCGAGGCCCTTGCACCGACGCCTGATGTCGATGGCAGCTTTACGGATTTCGCCGAGGAAATGGGCGTCAAGGGTTTGCCCGAACTGCTTGAGGCGGCGGCGGCCTATATGTCGGATGTCGAAGGCCGCCCGCAGTTCTCGCGCCCTATGCTTATGGGTAAGCTGAAAGAAGTCGAAGGCCGGGAGTTCAGCCGGGAAGATGGTCTGCGGTCTTTTGGACAACTGTTGCGCCAAGGCAAGCTACAGAAACTGAAGGGTGGGCGGTTCTGCGTAACCGACAGCACGGACTTCAGGGCCGAAGAGCGAAACGCAGGCTAGGCAGCTATCCACTAGATAACAAAGCCCCCGGTCCTCGCGCCGGGGGCTTCCTTGTTAAAGCGCGACAGCACGGAGTTTTTCATAAGCGGGCATGGCGGCATCCGCGAGATCCGCCCGCGGTCCGTCGAGCGTAGGAAGAGGGCCTTCGGCATTAGCAAACCCGGTTGAGCCATGGACAGAAGCGTACCAATGCGCCGCCCATACGCCATCATCCGGGTGGCCACCTGCCGCCCAGGACAGCATGCATGGATCCCACTCCAGATTGACCACCTCACAAAGGCGTTTGAGTATGTTTTCGGGGTCACGGCGGATGTCGGCGGAATCAATCACCACCGGCGCATGGCCTTGGGCGACAAGTTGTTCGTAAAGTTCCAACTGTTGCGCAAAGCCAATGTCGGCGAGCGTGGGGTTGTCGTATTTCGCCGAGAAGCTGGCGGCGACACGGGCAGGATGGCGTATAAGAAAGACGTTTGTCATCTGCGCCACCCAATCGCGCGGCACACCGTCAATCATATGCTGCGCCATGTGTTTTTGGTAAAAATGTGGTTTTTGGGAGGGTATAGAGCCTAATAATTGATTCACAACAACCTTGGGATCAGTGGGTTGAGAGGCGATGATTTCATCCCGCATGGGATGCTGCAACCCGGTGAGGGTCAGATAGGCGGCGTAAAAGGGTTCATCGACAACGGCAAAATCCGAGCGCGCACCGAAGGAATACATCATCGCGGTCGATAGATTGCGAGGGCCGGACCACATGGCGATGCGCATATGCGAACTCCTTACTTGAGTCGTGGACAGTGAATCAGCCGCAGTTGCGGTTGATTAGAGACTTGTAGAGAGCTCTTATCCGGGCTGTCACGGGTCCCATTTCACCATCCCCGATGGGGCGTCCGTCAATCTCGCTCACGGGGGTTTGCGCACCGAAGGTACCAGTCAAGAAAGCCTCATCCGCGCCGTATGTATCGACGAGGGAATAATTCCGCTCAAAAGCCGGAATTCCATCCTCGCGGCACAGGTCGATGACCTTCTGACGGGTGATCCCGTTCATGCAGTAATCGCCCGTCGAAGTCCAAACCTCGCCCTTGCGGACAATGAAGAAGTTGCAGGCATTGGTGGTGTTCACGAAACCATGCACATCAAGCATCAAAGCCTCATCGGCGCCCGCCTTTTCGGCGGCGATGCAGGCGAGGATGCAATTGAGCTTGGAATGGGAGTTCAGCTTGGGGTCTTGGGTCATCGGCAGCCCGCGCTGATGCGGCACGGTGGCCAGACGGATCGGGCGTGCGATCTTGGGCTTGGAATGTTCCATGATGATGGTCATGGTAGGCCCCTGTTGCGACAACGAAGGGTGCTGAAACGGTCGGGTTTTAACACCGCGCGTCACCATAAGCCGGGCATGGGCATCCGTGTGCATCTCGTTGGCTTTTTGTGTCTCTAACACAGCCTGAAACACCTCATCACGAGTCATGCCGATGTCGAGATCAATGGCATTGGCCGCCTCGAACAAACGGTCGAGATGCTCATCGGCGAAGGCCCAAGTGCCGTTATAGAGGCGCAGGCCTTCCCACACGCCATCACCCAACATGAAGCCACTGTCATAAACACTGACCTTGGCCTCGTCCTTTGGCACGACCTGACCATTCAGCCAGATCTTGATCGTTTCGTTACGGGCGTCTTCCTGTGCCTGATGGGTCGTTTGGTGGTCCGACATGCTACCCCTCTGTTCGCCATGTCAGGCGAGGCTAGGCGGGTGCGGGTCCAGTGCCAAGTGGTAAATTCAGATCACCAGAGCGTGAGGTCACGCCAGAGTGAATTGGCGGGCGCGTTGAAGAAAGGCAGTGTGGCACTAACGAATTGGAGGGCAAAGCCATGAAATGGCAAATACGAGACCTGAAAGCAGGGCTATTGGCAGTATTGATCGTCGTGGGCCTTGGGGTAGAGACACGAACGGCGCATGCGGCGGGCACCGAGGTTGTTACCGTCGCGGGGGGCTGTTTCTGGTGCGTCGAAGCGGATTTCGAAAAAGTACGCGGCGTGCGCGAGGTTGTTTCGGGGTACACCGGCGGCAACGTGGCGAACCCGACCTACAAGCAAGTGGTGCGCGGCGGCACTGGGCATTACGAGGCGGTCGAGATCAAGTATGACCCGGCCAAGGTGTCGGCGCGGCAGCTATATGACATGTTCTTTCGGTCGGTCGACCCGACCGATGCAGGCGGGCAATTCTGTGATCGTGGAGAAAGCTATCGCACGGCGATATTCGTCTCTGATGCGGCCGAAAAGCAAGCAGCAGAGGCCGCTAAAGTCGAGGCGGAAAAGACGCTTGGCCAGAAGATCGTGACACCGATTTTGCAGGCGTCCGAGTTTTATGATGCCGAAGGATATCATCAGGATTATTATAAAAGCGACGACTTGGTGCTGACGCGCTTTGGCCCCAAAAGCAAGTCAAACGCCTATGACCGGTATCGCGACGCCTGTGGGCGCGACGAAAAGGTGAAGGCGCTTTGGGGTGAGGCCGCACCTTTCGTGAATTGACCGAGCCAATCCCAACGAGGGCCGGCCGGGTTTCAAAGATCAGCCAACCTTGCAAGCCGCCAGCACCGCCATATTCAGCACATCGCTGGCGGTTGAGGTGGACGAACAAATCTGAATTGATTTGTCGATGCCCGACAGGATCGGCCCGATCACCGTGGCCCCGGCCATTTCTTGCATCAGTTTCACGGAAATCGAGGCCGAATGGCGGGCGGGCACCACAAGGATGTTGGCCGGGCCGGTGAGCCGTTGGAACGGGTAGCTATCCTGTGCCAGCGTATTGAGCGCGACATCAACGGTCATTTCGCCTTCGTATTCGAAATCAGCACCGCGACGCGCAAGCACCTCGGGGGCGAGGTGCATTTTTTCGGCCCGTTCGGATTTGGGATAGCCGAAGGTTGAGAAGCTAACGAAAGCAACGCGCGGTTCAAGGCCAAGGTGGCGAGCCACACCGGCGGCGCGGGTGGCGATATTGGCGAGGTCTTCCTCATTCGGCCATTCGTGGACCAGCGTATCGGCGATGAGCACGATTCGCCCCTTGTGCAAAAGTGCAGTGACACCGGCGACGCCGTTTTCGGCATTGGCGTCAAAGACGTGATTGATCCGCTCCATCACGTGAGCAGACTTGCGGGTAGCGCCGGTGACAAGGCCATCACCATGTCCATGGGCCAGCATGAGCGCGCCAAAAACGTGGCGGTCACGCGCTGCCATGCGGTGAATATCCTGCCGGTCGTGGCCTTTGCGTTGCAGGCGTTGGTAAAGCAGTTCCTTGTAGTCATCCAAACGGTCGGTCTTGGCGGCGTTAGTGACTTCAAGCTCGCGCACGGCATCACCGAGGCCTGCGGCCTCAAGCTTGGCTTTCACGTCGTCGTCACGGCCGACGACAATAGCCTTGCCCAGCCCGCTGCGCTGATATTGCACGGCGGCGCGGAGCACGCGGGGATCGTCGCCTTCGGCAAAGATCATCCGGGCCTGCGCATTGCGGGCGCGGGCATTGATCGAGCGCAGGATGGAGGCCGTGGGATCCATCCGCGCGGCAAGGGTTTGTTCATAAGCGTCCATATCCACGATGGGACGGCGCGCTGCGCCGGTATTCATGCAAGCCTTGGCCACGGCTGGCGGCACAGTATGGATGAGGCGCGGATCAAACGGCGTGGGAATAATGTAATCGCGGCCAAAAGCGAGCTTGCGCCCATAGGCCATGGCAACTTCATCCGGCACATCGGCGCGGGCGAGTTCGGCCAGCGCTTCGGCACAGGCGATTTTCATTTCATCGTTAATGGCGCGGGCGTGGACATCAAGCGCGCCACGGAAAAGGTAGGGGAAGCCAAGCACGTTGTTGACTTGGTTGGGGTAATCCGACCGGCCGGTGGCGACGATCGCGTCGGGGCGAACCTCGTGGGCTTCTTCAGGGGTGATTTCCGGATCGGGGTTGGCCATGGCGAAGATCACCGGGTTATCGGCCATGGAGGCGACCATATCTTGGGTCACGGCGCCTTTGACAGAAACGCCAAGGAAAACATCGGCCTGTTTCATCGCCTCGTCCAGCGTACG
>DATFKJ010000183.1:0-8872 GCA_035268705.1 Roseovarius sp.
GCGCATCGCCGAGATCCAGGCGCGCGTTGAAGAACAGGGGGTGACTTGCGTGTTGTCGGAACCACAATTCGATCCCGGCATCGTCGACGCGGTCATGGACGGGTCCGAGGCGAATACCGGTGTGCTTGATCCGCTGGGCTCCGACCTCAAGCCCGGCCCGGACCTCTATGGCAACGTCCTGCGCAACCTCGCCACGGCACTGGCGGATTGCCTCTAAGCCTCTCCGAAAGCGTGCTGCCGACTTCCCTCGGCGGCACGCGAAACGCTGTCGATCTCATGTAAAAAGGTGGTGGCGGGCACCCGAGCCACCCGTCGCGGGGGCATCATCCGGAGCACTTTAGCCCGGACGCCATCCGCAAAAGCCATCGGTTTAAAGCTGAAGAAGTTCTGGCTGGGGTGGCAGGATTCGAACCTGCGGTACACTGTACCAAAAACAGCTGCCTTACCACTTGGCTACACCCCAACAGTGACGCGCTAGTTACTCTGGTCGCGTGACGGTTTCAAGCCCGCAGTTGCAAAAAATTCGGGGCTTTTGAGATTCCCCGGATTCACGGCGACCCGCGGTTTCAATCGAGTGTTTCGCCGGGGGTCACGCCCCACAAATACGCCTTGCGGGTCCATCCGTCATATCCGCCCGCTGTCACCTCGCACCAATCAGTATTGCATTCCTCCAGATGCGCGATCACCCCGAGTTCCAGCCGCGCCACGACCATCGCCCCATCGGCAGGTTGCGACAACAGTTCCAGCATGTCCTCTTCGACAATCGCGGTGCGGGCGCCCGACAGCAACGAGTAGTGAATCCAGCCGCCCGCGCCATCACGGTCGCGCACCCGGCGCCAATGGCCGTGCTCGGCGGTGATTTCAAGCGGCACATCCTTGCGCTTGAAGACCCAGTCGATCCTGTGGGTCAAGCTGGGACCGCGCCGCACGTTCCCCTCCGAGGCCTTCATCGACACGAAACGCGGTAGGGGCAGGTTGGTCACCGGCCCACGCTCCTGCGCCTGCGCGATTCCTCCGGCCATCAGGGCCACGGCAACGGCCAATGCCAAGCTCGTCTTCATCTGTATCTTCCGATTTCTGCGCGATACCTGTGCCGGGTTCTTGTGCCTCGGCCTTTCCTGCGTCACTCTGGCAGCAATGCGCGGGATTTGGAAGATGAAGGAGGCCCCCAATGGCATCTGATCGCCTGAGTGTTGTCGTTACGCGACGCTTGCCCGAACCGGTCGAGCGGCGATTGGCCGAACTGTTCGATGTGCAACTGCGCGAGGACGACACCCCAATGACCCGCGAGGCGTTGATCTCGGCGGTGCAGGAGGCCGATGTTCTGGTCCCGACGCTCAACGATCGAATTGATGCCGGGCTGATCGGGCAGGCCGGCGAACGGCTCAAACTCATTGCCAACTACGGCGCCGGGGTCGATCATATCGACGTGCAAACCGCGCGCGAACGCGGGGTGCTTGTCTCCAACACGCCCGGCGTGTCCGCCGATGACACCGCAGACATGGCGATGGGCTTGATTCTTGCCGTCACCCGCCGCATGCCCGAAGGCTTGGCTCTTATGCAAAGCGGCGAATGGGGTGGCTGGGCGCCGACCACCCTGATGGGGGGGCGGATTGCCGGGCGGCGCTTGGGTATTCTGGGCCTTGGCCGTATCGGGCAGGCCGTGGCCCGCCGCGCGGCGGCCTTCGGCATGGACATCCACTATCACAACCGCCGCCGCCTGCGCCCCGAAACCGAGGACGAGCTTGGCGCGACATATTGGGAAAGCCTCGATCAGATGGTCGCGCGGATGGACGTTCTCTCGATCAACTGCCCGCATACGCCCTCGACCTTCCACCTGATGAACGCCCGGCGCTTGAAGCTGATGAAACCCGAGGCGGTGATCGTGAACACCTCGCGCGGCGAAGTGATCGACGAAAACGCGCTGACGCGGATGCTGCGCGCAGGCGAGATCGCGGGCGCGGGGCTGGATGTCTACGAACACGGGGCCGAGGTGAACCCCCGCCTGCGCGATCTGAAAAACGTGGTGCTCTTGCCGCATATGGGCTCGGCCACCGTTGAGGGGCGGATCGAGATGGGTGAGAAAGTGATCCTCAACATCAAGACTTTCGATGATGGTCACCGTCCGCCGGATCAGATGGTTCCGGCGATGCTTTGATTCAGATTTTGCGCACCGCTTGTTTGAAACCACCGGAGGTTCGGCCATGAAACTGCTTGCCGCGCTTGTCTTGGGTCTGGTCTCGGGCTTGCCGTTGCAGGCGCAACAAGCCGCCGATACCGTCGCGCCCGAAGGCGCGGGTGGCGGCGCGGTGGCGACCTCGCCGCAGGTGGTAGAGGCGCAGGCCGCCAAGGCCAATGGCCGCCCCGTTGAGGCCCGCGATTGGATGATCTCGGCCGCCAACCCATTGGCGGTCGAGGCAGGGGCAGAGGTGCTGCGTGCCGGTGGCACTGCCGCCGATGCCATGGTGGCCGTGCAAACGGTTCTGGGGTTGGTCGAGCCGCAAAGCTCTGGCATGGGCGGCGGGGCGTTTCTGGTCTGGTATGATGCGGAAACCGGCGAGGTGACGACACTCGATGGCCGCGAAACCGCGCCCTTGTCGGCCACGCCGCGCCTGTTTCAAACCGAGGAGGGCGCACCGCTGCAATTCTTTGACGCGGTCGTCGGTGGCCGCTCGGTCGGCGTGCCGGGAACACCCGCCCTGATGCAGGCGGCGCATGACCGCTGGGGCACGCGCCCTTGGACGGGGCTTTTCGACGATGCGATTCGGCTGGCCGATGAGGGCTTCGCGGTCAGTCCAAGACTGTCCAGCATGGTGGCGGGCGATGCCCTGCGCCTGTCGCGGTTCGAGGCCACGCGCGACTATTTCATGCCCGACCTGAAATTGCTCGAAGTGGGCCAGACCCTGCGCAACCCCGCCTATGCCGAGACCCTGCGGACCATCGCGGGGCAGGGGGCAAAGGCGTTTTATACCGGCGACATCGCCCGCGACATCGTGGAAACGGTCCGCTCTGCCCCCGGCAACCCCGGCGTCCTGCGCGAGATTGATCTTTCCATCTATCAGGTGCGCGAACGCGCCCCCACCTGCATTGAATACCGTGTCTACGAGGTTTGCGGCATGGGGCCGCCCTCCTCGGGCGGTCTCACCGTCGGCCAAATCCTCGGGCTTCTCGAACCCTTCGACTTGGCCACCCTTGGCCCCGACAGCGCCGAGGCATGGCGCCTTATTGGTGACGCCAGCCGTCTGGCCTTCGCCGACCGGGGCCGCTACATGGCCGATAGCGATTTCGTGCCGGTGCCGGTCAAGGGGCTGCTCGACAAGGCGTATCTCGGCAAACGGGCCGAATTGCTCAAAGGTGACGATGCGCTCCCCCAAGTTACCCCCGGCGCGCCAGAATTCGACCATGCCCTCAACTGGGCCGACGACGAGTCGATCGAGTTTCCCTCGACCTCGCATATCTCCATCGTCGATGGCATGGGCAACGCGCTTTCGATGACCACCACCATCGAAAACGCCTTTGGGTCGCGCCTTATGACGCGTGGCTTCCTGCTCAATAACGAGCTGACGGATTTCTCCTTCCGAACGCATCGCGATGGCCGCCCCATCGCCAACCGGGTCGAGCCGGGCAAGCGGCCCCGGTCGTCGATGTCTCCGACCATCGTGTTGAAGGACGGCAAGCCGGTTTTCGTCGTCGGAAGCCCCGGTGGAAGCCGTATCATCGGCTACGTGGTCAAAACCCTGATCGCCCACCTAGATTGGGGCATGGACGCGCAACAGGCCATCGACCTGCCCAATCTGGTGAATCGCTTCGGGCCTTACGACGTGGAACTCACCAGTGCGCTTTCCCCCGCGCTGCAAGCGCTTGGTTACGAGGTCAATCCCCGCCCGCTGATTTCCGGCATCCATGCCATCGCCCTTGGCGATACCCTGCAAGGTGGCGCAGACCAGCGCCGGGAAGGGGTGGCGCTGGGCGAATAAACCCCGCTTCCCATCGCCATCACCTGCGTGTATCCCGGCAGAAACTCCTGACGAAAGCGCGCCTCGATGCCTGACACAATGCTCCTGATCCAGATGCTTGTTCTGCTCCTTGTGATCGGAGGCTTTGCCGGTGTGCTGGCCGGGCTTCTGGGCGTGGGCGGCGGCATCGTTCTGGTGCCGGCTTTTTTCTATACCTTCCAGACGCTTGGCTATGACGGCCCACAACTGATGCAAATCTGCCTTGCCACCTCGCTGGCCACGATCATCGTCACCTCGGTGCGCTCGGTGCTGAGCCACAACAAGAAGGGTGCTGTGGATTGGGATATCCTGCGCACTTGGGCGCCGGGCATCGCGGTAGGGGCCATTCTGGGCGTGCTGGTGGCCGCGAACCTGCGCTCCAATACCCTGCAAGGGGTGTTCGGTGTGCTGGGACTGATCATCGGGGCCTACCTTGGGCTTGGCCGCTCGGACTGGCGGCTTGGCGCCGAGATGCCCAAGGGGATCACGCGTGCCATCATGTCGCCGATCCTTGGGTTCCTTTCGGTGCTCATGGGCATTGGCGGTGGCAGCTTCGGCGTGCCATTGATGAGCCTTTACGGCACCGTCATTCACCGTGCCGTGGCCACTGCCGCAGGCTTTGGGATCACCATCGCGGTGCCGTCCGTAGCGGGGTTCCTCTTTCTTGAAATCGCTGCTGAAAACCGCCCGCCCCTGACCATCGGGGCGGTCAATCTCGTGGCCTTCACCATCGTCATCGCCATGACGCTGATGACGGCCCCTTGGGGCGTGAAACTGGCCCATGCCATGGATCCCAAGCCTCTGAAGCGTGTTTTCGCGGTTTTCCTGACACTCGTGGCGCTGAACATGCTACGCAAATCCTTGGGATGGTAGACCGACTGCTGGATAAGGGCTGGGCGCAGTTCCCCGTGGAACAAAGCGTTCTGGAGTGGGCGACCGAAGCTCGCAAGGCCGCGCTTGCGCGTATTCAGGACGCCGAAGAACAAGCCAAGTGGCTGCAATGCCAAGGCACATGGTTTGTCGGCGTGGACACCCTGCCGAACGCCGCGGATGGATCGGTCGGGCAGTCCGGGCCGCTTCCCGGGGCCGCCGTGGCCATGACAAGGGGGCTGTATGGCACCTTGCCAATGCACCGTGGCCAAGTCTCGGTGACCTACCCGGGCTATCCCAAGCCACGTGACGGCGAAAGCGAAGCCGCCTTTCGCTACCGCCTCAAACGCGACGCGGCGCATGTCGATGGCCTGCTCGCTGTGGGCGAAGACCGCCGCCGCATGCTGCGCGAACGACACGCCTATATCCTTGGAGTGCCGCTTTCCCCGACCGGCCCCGGTGCCAGCCCTTTCGTGGTTTGGGAAAGCAGTCACAGGATCATGCAGGACATGTTCGCCGAACATCTGGGAGGGCATCCCGAATCCGAGTGGGCCAACATCGACTTGACCGACGCTTACCAAGCCACGCGCCGCGAGGTCTTCGAGACCTGCAAGCGCATTGAGATAAGTGCGCAACCGGGTGAGGCATACCTTGTTCACCGCATGGCCCTGCATGGTGTCGCCCCTTGGGCCCCGGATGCCAAGGCCCCGCCCGAGGGCCGCATGATCGCCTATTTCCGCCCCGAACTGCCCCTCGGCACCCGCGACTGGTTGGACCTGCCCTGACCGGATCGAGCGCGCTGCGCGCGCACTTTATATCTCGTCACCGGCCTTTGGCCGCTTCCTCGGGATGCCTCCGGCGGGGGTATTGTTGCCAAGAAAAAGCCAAGGCCCTTTTTCGCTTCATCTTTCCACAAATACTCCGGGGAGTTTGAGGGGCAGCGCCCCTCATTCCAAACGCAGAGTGCGGCAAAGCCGCGCCTTTTGTCTATCCCCGGTTCAGACGCGCCGCGCGCCCACCGCGGCGTTTCTTGAGAAGGCTGGCGCGGTCGGGCAGGGCGTCGATCACCTCGCGGCGGGCTTCGGCGCTCATTTTCGACCAGCGGGTGATTTCGTCGATCGAGCGGTAGCACCCGGTGCAGATACGCGCCTCGGGGTGTACCACGCAGACGCGTACGCAGGGGCTTTCAATCTCGTCGCGGCTCCAGACCTTGTCGTCTTTCACGTCTCTGCCCTCATGTGCCTCAAACGGTCCAATGCACCTTGAAGAATATAGGAGGCAGCGACATTGTCGATAACCTCGGCGCGACGTTTTCGTGTCGCATCCGCCTCCAAAAGCGCCCGTTCGGCGGCCACGGTGGACAAACGCTCATCCCAGTAGGTGATCGGCAGATCCGTCAGATTCGTCAGATTGCGGGCGAAGGCGCGGGTCGATTGACAGCGCGGCCCTTCGCTTCCGTCCATGTTGCGCGGCAGGCCAAGGATGATCCCACCGGCCTCGCGCTCTTGTGCGATTTGCAGAAGCCGCGCGGCATCAAGCCCGAATTTCTTGCGCTTGATGGTCTCTAGCGGCGAGGCCACCGACAACAGCCTGTCGGACAAGGCCACGCCAATGGTCTTGGTGCCCAGGTCAAGGCCCAACAGGCCCTGACCCTTCGGAATGGCGGCAGCGAAGCCCTCGATATCGTCGAAGATCATTCGGCAACGCCTGCGGCCTGCGCGGCCTCGCGCACCACGGACATCGCCTCGGGCGCGTCGGCAAAGCGGGTCTGCGCCTCGGTCCAGATGGCGGCGGCCCGGTCGGTCTCGCCCAGCACGCCAAGCGCCCGGATCAGGCGGGCCCATTCGGCGGGTGTACCCCCCTCCTCGGCCAGTCGCTGAGACAGGCCTTCCACCATGCCGCGGATCATCTGCTGGCGCTCTTCCACATTCATTTCGCCTGCGGCTTCCACATCCGCCGCACTCGGGCCGGGGGCGCCGTCCAAGGGAGGCAATTGATAATCGGTCACGCCCGCGCGCCACGCCAATTCCTCGATCCGCTCGCGGATCGTCGGCACCCAAGGCGCCGACGGATCGCTTTCGCGCAAAAGCGCATCCCACGTGCGGAAAGCCGCGTCGGGGCGGTCCACCTGCATCATGTAAACCCCAAGGTAATAGCGCGCCGTCGGCTCGCTCGGATCGCGCTCCAGCGCCGCGCGCAGCACCTCTTCGGCATCGCGGCTCACATAACCGCCCGCCGCGCTGATCATCAGGTCGGCCCGATAGGCATAGTCGCGCGCCGTGGCCTCCGCGCCCTTGGCCGCGATCAGTTTGGCCTGCGCCTCATGCGCCGCCGTCAGGTTGCCAAGCGCGGCCTCGTTTCGCACCAGAAGGGTCAGGCCGCGCAGGTCATTTTCACGTTCGGCCACCGTTTGGCGCAGTTTGTCCATCAACTCCAGGAACTCGGAGCTGGCTTCGGGCGTCACATCCGGCGCGGGTACCCGCGCCTCTGCCTCGGACTGGCTCAAGCGGTTCTGCCGGGCCGAATCAGACACCGCCAGCCGTGTCTTGAGCGGCACATCGCGATACCCCGGCGCTCCCACCTGCGTATAAAGCGCCACGGACCCACCGGCCAAACCAACCGCGACCAAGACCGCAACGACCACGCCGCCGCGCCCCGGTTGCCCGCCGGTATCACCACCCGCGCGCAATTGCGCATCCGCCGCCAGCACCCGCCGCGACACTTCGGAGCGCAGCCGTTCGGCCTCGGCTTCCGAGATCACCCCACGTGCCGCGTCGCGGTCGACTTCCTTCAACTGATCGCGATAGACTTGCAAATCATAGGCTGCGGGCGGCGCATCGCCGATACGACCGCGCAGTATTGCAAGACCCAGTAACAAGCTGACGGCAAGGGCCAGCGCACCGGCCATGATCCAGAAAACCATATTCTCTCCCAAAAATCGTACTTTCATGTAGCCACGCTAGCCCTGCGATGAAAGGGACAAGTGGTCACAATCTGCATGCTGCGCGCCGATGTCGCTAATCACGCAATTTATGCCGCGCAGAATGGGATTCCCGGAACCGTCCTGTATCATACACGGCACAGGCGGCCCCGTGCCGCGAATCCATCAGATTTCCGAGAGCGCGCATGAAACGTTATTCCGCCTTTGCCGTCGCCCGCGAAGCCCTGCGTAACCACATGGGGTGGGAGCGGGCCTGGGCCTCGCCCGAGCCAAAGAAAAAATACGATGTCATCATCGTCGGCGCAGGGGGCCACGGCCTCGCCACTGCTTATTACCTTGGCAAGAACTTCGGGATCACCAATGTGGCCGTACTCGAAAAGGGCTGGCTTGGCGGAGGCAACACTGGTCGTAACACCACGATCATCCGCTCCAACTACCTGCAAGATCCTTCGGCGGCGATGTATGAAAAATCCCGCTCGCTCTACGAGACCCTGTCACAGGACCTCAATTACAACATCATGTATTCGCCCCGTGGCGTGATCATGCTGGCCCAGACCGAGCATGAGGTGCGCGGCTACAAACGCACCGCCCATGCCAACGCCCTGCAAGGTGTCTCGACCGAGTTCATCTCGCCCCAGCGGGTCAAGGAAATCGTACCGATCATCAACCTCGATGGCCCGCGCTATCCCGTCTTGGGCGGCCTTTGGCAGGCCCGCGCTGGCACCGCGCGCCACGATGCCGTGGCTTGGGGCTTTGCCCGCGCCTGCTCGGACATGGGTATGGACATCATCCAGAAATGCGAAGTCACCGGCGTGTCGCGCGACGGCGACAAGGTCACCGGTGTGACCACCAACCGAGGCGACATCGCTTGCGATAAACTGGGTATCGTCGTGGCGGGCCACTCGGGGCACCTCGCCGAGATGGCCGGCTTCCGCCTGCCGATCGAGTCCGTGGCGCTCCAGGCGCTCGTGTCCGAGCCGATCAAGCCCTGCATGGACTGCGTCGTCATGGCCAACACCGTGCACGGCTACATGTCCCAGTCCGACAAGGGCGAGATGGTCATCGG
>DATFKJ010000184.1:0-2854 GCA_035268705.1 Roseovarius sp.
CGAAGAGCTGTTCTATGACAAGACCAAGTTGCTTGAGAACGGCGACCGCTGGGAAGCCGAGATCGCCCGCAACCTTGAACTGGATGCACCTTACAGATGACCGACCCAAAGAACCCCTTCGAGATGATGATGGCGCAGGCACAGGAGATGGCCAAGGCCATGAACCCTGCGCTTGAGTCTTTCTCGCCCAAGGGGTTCGAAAACCTGTGGCCGACCATGCCCAAGGACGTCATGGAAATGACCTTTGGCAAAGGGGTCAGCAAAGAGGGGCTGGACGCCAAGACGCGGCTTTTGCTGACGCTGGCGGGGCTGACGATGCTGGGTGCGCAAAGTGATACTCAAATCCGGATGACGGTGCGCCATGCGCTTGAGGCCGGGGCCACCAAGGATGAGATTGCCGAGACCATTGCCCAGATGGCGATGTTTGCCGGTGTACCGTCGATGACCCGCGCGATGGAGTTCGCGCAAGAGGTCATGGACGAGACTGAGGAAAAGGACAAAGAGACATGACCATCGCAGCGATGTCGTTTTACCTGTTTGCGATCTCGGCGCTGACCGGGGGGCTGTTCACGGTGATCAGCCGAAACCCGGTGCATTCGGTGCTGTGGTTGATCCTGTCCTTTATCAGCGCGGCGGGGCTGTTCGTTCTGTTGGGGGCGGAATTCGTGGCGATGCTTTTGATCATCGTTTACGTGGGCGCCGTCGCGGTCCTGTTTTTGTTCGTGGTGATGATGTTGGACGTGGATTTCGCCGAGTTGAAGGCGGAGATGGCAAAGTATATGCCGCTTGCCCTTCTGATCGGGGTGATCCTGCTGATGCAATTCGGGTTGGCCTTTGGCAACTGGACCATGGCCGAAGGGGCCGAGGCCGCGCGTGGGGCCGTTGCGCCGGATGGGGTGGAAAACACTGCTGCGCTTGGTCTGTTGCTGTACGACAAATATTTCCTTCTGTTCCAGTTGTCGGGCCTGATCCTGCTGGTGGCGATGATCGGGGCAATCGTTTTGACCCTGCGCCATCGCTCGGACATCAAGCGTCAGGATGTCCTGTCGCAGATGTACCGCGATCCGGCCAAGGCCATGGAGTTGAAGGACGTGAAACCGGGGCAGGGCCTTTAAGCACCTGACCCGCCCCGGAGGTGATCCGAGGCACAAAGCAAGAGGTCCCGGGGAAAGCCCGGGATGCGATGAAAAGAAAGACGAACGGGCACGGCCCGGAGGGACACGCATGATTGGACTTGAACATTATTTGACGGTCGCGGCGGCGCTCTTTGTCATCGGGATTTTCGGGCTCTTCCTGAACCGGAAGAACGTGATCATCTTGCTGATGAGCATCGAATTGATGCTGCTTGCGGTGAATATCAATCTGGTGGCCTTCTCGTCGTTCCTTGGCGATCTGGTGGGGCAGGTCTTTACCCTGTTTGTCCTGACGGTCGCGGCGGCGGAGGCGGCCATCGGCCTTGCCATCCTCGTCTGCTTCTTCCGCAACCGCGGTACGATCGCCGTGGAAGACGTCAACGTGATGAAAGGCTGAGCAGATGATTTTCAAGATTATCCTCTTTGCGCCTCTCATCGGCGCGATCATCGCAGGCTTTGGCTGGCGCATCATCGGCGACAAGGGCGCGCAATGGCTGACAACTGGCCTGTTGTTCCTGGCAGCGTTCCTGAGCTGGATCGTCTTCCTGCAAGGCGCGCATCAGGATGATCCGGTTCATATCCTGACGTGGATTCAATCGGGTACATTGGATACCTCGTGGTCGATCCGGGTGGATCGGTTGACCACCACCATGTTGATCGTCGTGACGACCGTCTCGGCGCTCGTGCATCTGTATTCCATGGGTTACATGGCGCATGACGAGAATTTCGATGACGAAAAAGAAAGCTATCGTCCGCGTTTCTTCGCCTATCTGAGCCTCTTTACCTTCGCCATGCTGATGCTGGTGACCGCCGATAACCTTGCCCAGATGTTCTTTGGCTGGGAAGGGGTGGGCCTTGCCTCGTACCTGTTGATCGGCTTTTACTTTCGCAAGCCAAGTGCCAATGCCGCTTCGATCAAGGCCTTCGTGGTCAACCGGGTGGGTGACTTCGGCTTCGCGCTTGGCATCATGGCGCTGTTTTTCCTCACCGACTCGATCCAGTTTGACGAGGTTTTTGCCGCAGCACCGGAACTGGCCGAAACAAACCTGACGTTCCTGTGGACCGAATGGAACGCCGCGAACCTGATCGCCTTCTTGCTGTTTGTCGGGGCAATGGGCAAGTCGGCGCAGCTTTTCTTGCACACGTGGCTGCCGGACGCCATGGAAGGCCCGACCCCGGTGTCGGCCCTTATCCACGCGGCGACCATGGTGACGGCGGGGGTCTTCCTTGTCTGCCGCATGTCCCCGATCATGGAATACGCACCCGAGGCGATGATGTTTGTCACCTTCCTTGGCGCCACCACCGCGTTCTTCGCGGCGACCGTGGGCTTGGTTCAAAACGACATCAAGCGCGTGATCGCTTATTCCACCTGTTCGCAGCTTGGTTACATGTTCGTGGCCGCCGGTGTGGGCGTCTACAGCGTGGCGATGTTCCACCTGCTGACGCACGCCTTCTTCAAGGCGATGCTGTTCCTTGGGGCGGGCTCGGTCATCCACGGGATGCACCATGAGCAGGATATGCGAAACTATGGTGGCTTGCGTAAGAAGATGCCGATGACCTTCTGGGCGATGCTGATCGGTACGCTGGCGATTACCGGTGTTGGTATTCCGCTGACAGGCTGGATCGGCTTTGCCGGTTTTGCCTCGAAGGACGCGGTCATTGAGTCGGCCTTTGTCGGTAGCCAAGGCGGCTATGCCTTCTGGATGCTGGTTATCGCGGCG
>DATFKJ010000185.1:0-2786 GCA_035268705.1 Roseovarius sp.
GTTCTTCTCGCCGCTGGTGGCTCTTTTGCCCTGATGCTTGGCGCGTGGGGGTTTCAATACCTGGGCGATATGGCCCCCTGCAAACTGTGCTACTGGCAACGTTACCCGCATTACGCCGCAATCGGCATCGGGGCCTTGGCACTTCTGTTGGGCGGCGCCCTCTTGCCGTGGCTTGGCGCTCTGGCCGCCCTCACCACCGCAGGCATCGCCGCCTACCACTCAGGGGTTGAGCAAGGCTGGTGGCAAGGCCCCTCCTCCTGCTCCTCGGGCGACATCTCGGGCCTCAGCACAGAAGAACTCTTCGATCAGATCATGGCCGCGCCGCTCGTCCGCTGCGACGAAATCCCTTGGCAGATGTTCGGCCTCTCGATGGCAAGCTGGAACATGCTTGCCTCGCTGTCCCTCGCGGTAATCTGGATCATGGCCGCGCGCCGCACCTGACCTTCGCTCATCCCGCAAGTGATCCGCAACCTCGAACCGCCCGCGCAGACCCCGAATTTTCGTACGAACCCAGCGTAAAAAAACGACTCGTAGGAAATTAAAGCGTTTCGCGAAAAACCTGAATCACAGATTTTCGCAAAATGCAGCGCAATGCTCAATCGTTGCACGCGTTCCGCCTTTGGCTGATGTCTCAGGGTAAAGGCGGAACGCTTTACCCGTTGGCGGCCTTTCGAGTGCTCAACAGAAGGCTGGTTTCACTGGTCGCTACACCGTCAAACCGCCGGATACGCGCCAGAACCTCGTCGAACTCCTCAAGCGATTCCGCCCCGATCTCCACGATGACATCCCATCGGCCATTCGTCGTATGAACCTTACGCACGGAGCTTAACCCATTGAGTTGACGAATAATTCTATCCGTCCCGCGCCCCTCGATCCCGATCAGCATGAGGCCCCGCACCGGATCTCGCGCCGCATCACCTTTCAGAACGACGCTGAAGCCCACGATCTCGCCGGACTGCTGCAACCGTTCGATCCGTCCGCGCACCGTGGTCCGTGACACCCCCAAGGTGATCGCCAAATCCGAAAGCGAGGCCCGCGCGTCATGCCGCAACGCCGAGATCAACTGTCTGTCAACATCATCCATTTCGCACGATTATCATCCCGATTTGGCAAATGCTATCCCGAAACGTGCAGTTTGCGCCCTTCAACATACCCCGAAACGGAATATTCTGGATGAAACCCTAATAGCAAGAGCGTTCCATGACCCCGCAAACCTGTCTCCTTATCGGCGCCCCCGTGGATAGCGGCAAAGCCCGCCAAGGCTGCCTCATGGGCCCCGACGCCTACCGCGTCGCCGGCCTTAACGAGGCGTTGACCTCCCTCGGCCATCCCGTCGAGGACCTTGGAAACTTGACCCCAGTCAAGGTCGCGACGCCCATGGACTTGCCGGCCCACCTGCATGCCCCCGATACCACCATCGGTTGGACGCAAGCCCTTATAGACGCTGCGGAAAAGGCAATGGCCAAGGGGGTGCCCATTTTTCTTGGTGGTGACCATAGCCTCTCTTTGGGCTCGGTCGCAGGCGTCGCCAACCACGCCGCCAGCCAATCTCGTCCACAGTTCGTCCTATGGCTCGACGCGCATAGCGATTTCCACACACCGCAAAGCACCACCTCGGGCAACCTGCATGGCACGCCCTTGGCCTATGTCACTGGACAAAAAGGGTTTTCTGGCTTCCCCAAGATTAACAACCCGATCCCCGAAGATCAGATCTGCATTCTCGGTCTAAGGTCGGTCGACCCTGCGGAACGTGAAATCCTGCAAAATTCCCGCATCCACAGCCACGACATGCGCCAGATCGACGAATCCGGCATCGCCAAACCGCTCGCCACCTTCCTCGACCGCGTCGCCGACGCAGGCGGCATGCTGCATGTCTCGCTTGACGTCGATTTCCTCGACCCTTCCTTCGCCCCTGCCGTCGGCACCACCGTCCCCGGCGGCGCCACCATGCGCGAAGCGCATCTTGTGATGGAGATGATTTGCGACAGCGGCTTGATGACGTCGCTGGACCTTGTCGAACTCAACCCGTTCCTTGATGAGCGTGGCCGCACAGCTCAGGTGATGGTCGATCTGGCGGCCTCCGCCCTTGGCCGCCGCGTCTTTGACCGCCCCACACAAGCCTTTGGATAAAAAGGATAAAACCGATGCCCGCAACACCCCCTTCCGATAAGGCCCTCGTGCCCTTCGTCTCGGTTCAAAATATGATGAACCTCGTGCATCACATCGGGATCGAACCGATGTTGCGCGGCCTGTCCGACTATATCGAAGAGGATTTCCGCCGCTGGGAGCTGTTCGACAAAACCCCGCGCATCGCCTCACACTCCGCCGAAGGCGTGATCGAACTGATGCCCACCTCGGATGGTGAGGTCTATGGTTTCAAATACGTCAACGGCCACCCCAAGAACACCCGCGAAGGCCTGCAAACCGTCACCGCCTTCGGCCTTCTGGCCGATGTCGGCAATGGCTACCCGGTGCTTTTGTCGGAAATGACCGTCCTCACCGCCCTGCGCACCGCCGCCACCTCGGCCATGGTCGCCAAGCACCTTGCCCCAAAGGGGGCCGACACCATGGCGATGATCGGCAACGGCGCGCAATCGGAATTCCAAAGCCTCGCGATGAAGGCGATATGTGGGGTTAAATCCATACGCCTTTGGGATACCGACCCGGCGGCGACCCACAAAGCCGCCAACAATCTCAAGGGGTTGGGGCTGGACGTTCATGTTTGCAACACTGCCGAAGAAAGCATGGAAGGCGCGCAGATCATCACCACCTGCACCGCTGACAAA
>DATFKJ010000186.1:0-17831 GCA_035268705.1 Roseovarius sp.
TTTTCCAACGTGACGCTGATGAAGAAGTGGTTTCATCGCAAGTATGGTGAGACGCCCGAAGCCGTGCGCCGCCATGCTTTTGGCGTCTGTACCGCCTAGGGCGGGGTGACAGGCCGGTTTTTCCGTTCCAGTTGGCGCTCAAGCTGTCGTTCGCGGAAAAAGACATAAAGCCCTGAGGCGACGATAAGGGCGATGCCTGCAAAGCTGAGCGCGTTGGGCAGGTCGCTGAAAATCCAGTAGCCAAGCGCGGTAGCGGCGACGATTTCAAGATATTGCAGCGGGGCCAGCAACGAGGCGGGCGCGAGCGACAGTGCGAAACTGATGCAGACATGGCTGAGCGTAGCGATAACGCCGAGGCCGCAGAGGAACCAGATGTCCCACCCGCTGGGCCAGCTTGGATCAAGCGGGCCGATGCCGGAGCCATCGGCCATGGCAAGGATAGGCAGGGCGAGGACCAGCGCGGCGGTGCCGGTGTAGGCCTGAAGGGTGATCGGGTGCATCCGCGTGGCCATGCGCCGGGTCAGGATCATGTAGAAGGCAAAGCAAAGCGCCGTGACCAGTGGAAGAAGGGCGACCGGGCCGACCTTCTGAAAACTGGGCTGGATGATAAGCAGCGCCCCCACGAAACCCACGGCACAGGCAATATAGCGGCGCGGTCCGAGGGGTTCGCCAAGCAAAAGCCCACCAAGAAGCGTTAGAATGAATGGCTCGACAAAGAAGATCGCGATGGCATCGGCGATGGGCATGTAGCGCAGGGCAGTGAAGAAGCAGGCCGTCGCGACGAGCAGCAGCACACCGCGGATAAGGTGCAGGGCGACCTCGCCCCCGCGCGGGCGATGCAGCCAGCCGAATATGGCGGCAAGGGGCAGCAAAAGCGCCACCTGAAAGACAAAGCGGGTGGCGGCGATCTGGCCGATGGCGATGTCATGGCTGGTGAGCTTGGCAAAACTGTCTTGCAGCGGGGCCAGCACGCAAAACCCCACCATAAGCAGGATACCGAGCGAGGTGGTGGCGCTGTTTTGAGACATCGGTGTGGGCCTTCAATTCGGGTCTTGGCCCACGTTCACCAAAAGCGGCGGTTTGTCAAAGGGGGGTGCGCGAGCCAAGGCCTTTCGAAAGGCCTTGGAGGACGCAATTTCGAAATTGCGTAAAAAGCGCCTTGCAAGGCGCTTGGGGCAAGGCGTTTCGAAACGCCTTGCAGGTCAGGCCACGTCGGGCCGGGTTAGCAATTCGGCACGTTCACCGCGAGACCACCCAGCGAGGTTTCCTTGTATTTCTCGCTCATGTCCGCGCCGGTTTGGCGCATGGTTTCGATACAGGCGTCGAGCGGGACAAGGTGGGTGCCGTCGCCGCGCAGGGCCAGCGACGCGGCCGAAACCGCCTTGATCGCGCCAAGGCCGTTGCGTTCGATACATGGCACCTGCACCAGCCCTTTGACCGGGTCGCAGGTCATGCCCAAATGGTGCTCAAGTGCGATTTCGGCGGCGTTTTCGATCTGCGCCGGTGTGCCGCCCAGAACGGCGGCGAGGCCCGCCGCGCCCATGGCCGAGGCGCTGCCAACCTCGGCCTGACAGCCCGCTTCGGCGCCCGAGATCGAGGCGTTGTATTTCACCAGCCCGCCGATGGCGGCGGCGGTCAGCAGGAAATCCTCGATCTGCGCTTCTGAGGCATCGGGGACGTGTTCCAACCAATACTTGATGACCGCAGGCACCACGCCTGCCGCGCCGTTGGTGGGGGCGGTGACAACCTGCCCGCCAGCGGCGTTTTCCTCGTTCACCGCCATGGCATAAAGGCTGATCCAGTCGTTGATCTTGTGCGGCGCTTGCAGGTTGGTGCCGCGCTCGGCCAGCAGGGCATCGCGGATGCCCTTGGCGCGGCGGCGCACCATCAGGCCGCCGGGCAATTCGCCATCGGTGTGCATCCCGCGTTCGATGCAATCGTCCATCACCTGCCAGATGCGCGCCACGCCGGAACGGAGGTTCTCCGGCCCGCCGCGCGAATGTTCATTGGCTTTTTTCATCTGAGAGATCGTCTTGCCAGAGGTTTCAGCCATTTCCATCATTTCAGCGGCGGATTTGAAGGGGTAGGGGACCGGGTCGCCCTCGTCAGTGTCACGGCCTTGGGCCAGTTCACCTTCGGTCATCACGAAGCCGCCGCCGATGGAATAGTAGGTTTCTTGAAGGATCACGTCGCCTTGGGCGTCAGTGGCCATCAGGATCATGCCGTTGGCGTGGCCCGGCAGGTTGGGGCCGAAATCGAAACTCAGGTCATCCTTGGGGTGGAACTGCAATTCCGGCAGGCCGGGGGGGCGAACCGTGTGGGTTTCCCGGATTTGCGCCAGCACGTCCTCGGCTGTGTCGTGGTCGTATGTGTCGGGTAGGAACCCCGCGAGGCCAAGGATGGTGGCGCGGTCGGTGGCGTGGCCGACGCCGGTGAAGGCCAACGAACCATGCAGCGTGCCGCGCACTCCATGCGCCTCGAACGGGGCGGCGCGCATCTTGTCCAGAAAGCGTGCGGCGGCGACCATGGGGCCCATGGTGTGCGACGACGAGGGGCCAATGCCCACTTTGAACATCTCGAAGACAGACAGAAACATCAGGTCGCGCTCCCTTCCGGTGGGGTGGCATGGTGTGGATGGCTGAACGGCGTTGGCCCCAGCCCTTCGGCCTTTATGGCGGCAAGTGCCGCTTTGGATTGGTCCAGCCGCGTCGCCATGGCGTGCATCTGCGGCCAATTCGACAGGGTGACCCACCCCGCGCCACCCTGTGGTGCCGGATAGAGTTTAGCCCAGCGTAACAGGCAGGCGAGATAGAGGTCCAGCGCCGACGGCGTCGCGCCGCATAACCAAGGCTGGCCCTTGCCTGCCTCCGCTTCGATGGTGTCGAGGTGGCGGGTGATCTCGCCCTGCATATGCGCCCGCAGGCGGCTTTGCGCGGCAGTGTCATGGCCGATGTATTGATCCGGGTAGAAGGTGACGCGCAAACCGGCGTGAAGCGTATTCGACAAAAAGAACAGCCAAGACAGGACGCGCGCGCGGTCGGGGCTGTCCGGGGCGGGTGCGAGGTGCCCATGTCGGTCGGCGAGCCACAGCAGGATCGCGGCGGTCTCGAACATCGGGCCGTCGGGCGTTTCCAACGCGGGGATCAAGCCGCCCGGATTGAGGGCGCGATACCCCGGTGACTTTTGCGCCTGTGTCGCGCGATCGACCAACGCAGTGTCATAGGGCAGGTCAAGCGCCTCAAGCGCCAACCGGATCACCAGCGAGGCGTTGTCGGGGGCGTAATGCAGGCGATAGCGCGGTTCCATGCGCCTGACCCTACCGCCAGTTTTTCGCAATTCCAGCCGGAAAGCGACCGCTACGCGGACGGAAACGGGCAATTGGCGGCTTTTGCCCCCTCGCACCCGGTGGGCAACTTGCTTATAAGCACATCAAACATCTGGGGAGTCGTTGCCATGTCCGGAGATTTGTCGCCTATCGACAAGGCCAAGTTCGTCGCCGCCAAACGGTCGGTTGACTACGTCGAAGACGGAATGCGCGTCGGCCTTGGGACCGGCAGCACCGCCGCGTGGATGGTGCGTTGTCTGGGCGAACTGGTTCGTGACGAGGGGTTGAAGATCAAGGGGGTTCCCACCTCGACCCGCACCGCCGAATTGGCGCGTGACGTGGGGATCGAGGTGATCAGTCTGGATGAGGCCAAGTGGCTGGATGTCACGATTGACGGGGCCGATGAATTCGACGGCAACCTGAACCTCATCAAGGGCGGCGGTGGCGCGCTTTTGCAGGAAAAGATCGTCGCCACGGCCAGCGACCAGATGGTGGTGATCGCCGATATCGGCAAAGAGGTGGAAACACTTGGCAACTTCCCCCTGCCCGTTGAGGTGATCCCCTTCGGCTGGCAAACCACCAAGTCGCTGATCGAGGAAATGTTGGTTTCGATGGACGTGCTGGGCCGCGATGCGACACTGCGTATGAACGGCGAGCGGCCCTTCGTGACCGATGAGGGCAACTACATCCTTGATCTGCACTTGGGCCGGATCGGCAACGCCAACCAAATGGCGATGGTGTTGAACCAGATGCCGGGTGTGGTTGAAAACGGGCTGTTCATTGATATTTGCGACGTGGTGATCCTTGGCTATGGCGACGGGCGTGTTGAGACCCGCGACATCAACGAGGGCACGGTACAGGAAGATCGGCTGGATTTCGTGGAAAGCGACAACCTGTTCACCGATCTTGGGGATTAAGGCGGACTAAAAGGGGCAGGCATGGCGTTCGACTACGACCTTTTCGTGATTGGTGGCGGCTCGGGCGGGGTGCGGGCCGCGCGCGTGGCCGCGCAAGGCGGGGCCAAGGTGGCTTTGGCCGAGGAAGACAAATACGGCGGCACCTGTGTGCAACGCGGCTGTGTTCCCAAGAAGCTGATGGTCTTTGCCAGTGAGTTCCCGGGGGCCATCGAGGACGCGCAGGAATACGGCTGGACCGTGCATGCCGGTGGCTTTGACTGGGCCGGATTCCGGGGAAAGCTTGAAGCGGAACTGGATCGCTTGGAAGGGGTGTATCGCAAACTTCTGAGCAATTCCGGGGTTGAGGCCTATGACGCCCGCGCAGTGCTGGCCGATGCGCATACCGTTGAGTTGTCCACGGGTGAGACAGTCACCGCCAAGCATATCCTTGTGGCCACCGGCGGCTGGCCGGTGAAGCCGGATTTGCCGGGCTGTGAACATGCGATCACCAGCAACGAGATTTTCCATCTGGACACCTTGCCCAACTCGATCCTGATCGTCGGCGGCGGCTATATCGCCTGTGAGTTCGCCGGGATTCTCAATGGATTGGGCGTCGAGGTGACGCAGTATTATCGGGGCGCGCAGATCCTGCGCGGTTTCGATGAAGAAGCGCGCGGCCTGATCTCGGAAGAGATGATCCAGAACGGCGTCGACCTGCACCTTGGCACCAACATCATCGAAATGGAGGAGGTCGAGGGCGGCTTCCGCGTGAAATCCACCAATGGCGATGAGCGGGTTTTCGAACAGGTGATGTTCGCCACCGGGCGCGCGCCCAATACATCGGGGCTTGGCCTTGAAGAGGTCGGCGTGAAGCTGGGCCGCAAGGGCGAGGTGATGGTGGATGAATACAGCCAGACCAGCGTGCCGTCGATCTATGCCATTGGCGATGTGACCGACCGGGTGAACCTGACCCCCGTGGCGATCCGCGAGGGCATGGCCTTTGTCGAGACGGTGTTCAACGGCAACCCGACACCGGTGGATCACGCCCTGATCCCGACGGCGATTTTCACCCAACCCGAGATGGGCACCGTGGGCTTGAGCGAGGAAGAGGCGCGCGAGCACGAAGAGATCGAGGTCTACGCCACCTCCTTCCGGCCGATGCAGACAGCCTTTGTCGGGCGTCCGGATCGCGTGTTGATGAAGCTGATCGTCAGCAAGGCCAACCGCAAGGTTCTGGGTTGTCATATCGTCGCGCCCGGTGCGGGTGAAATGATCCAACTGGCCGGTATCGCGGTGAAGATGGGGGCCACAAAAGAGGACTTTGACCGCACCGTGGCGGTACACCCCACCATGTCGGAAGAAATTGTCACCATGCGGGAGCCAACGCGCACCGCTTGATTTTTTGCCTGTGCTGCACAGGTTATAAACAGCGTCCGTTTGAGACGGCACAACAAGGGAAGAGTTTACATGGCTGGACAGTCAGGCGGCCCATGGGGCGGCGGCGGAAATTCAGGCGGCGGTGGGGATGATGGCCGCCGTGGCAACAATGGGGGTGGCCCTCGGCGCCCGAACGACGGCCCTCCGCAGATGCCCGAAATCGACGAGCTTGTGAAAAAAGGTCAGGACCAGTTGCGCGTGCTGATGGGTGGCCGCGGTGGCGGCGGTGATGGCCCCGGCGGCGGTGCCGGCGGACCCGGATTCGGGCGTGGCACCTTCATCCTTGGCGGTTTGATTGCCGTCGCGGTTTGGCTGGCGGCAAGCCTTTACACCGTCAAGCCCGAAGAGCAATCGGTTGAATTGCTCCTTGGTGAGTATTCATCGACCGGAAACCCCGGCCTGAACTTTGCCCCGTGGCCGGTGATGACCTATGACGTGGTCAACGTCACGTCGGAGCGGACAGAAGACATTGGCGTGGGCCGTGGCGGCGACAACGATGGTTTGATGCTGACCACCGATGCCAATATCGTTGATATCGACTTTCAGGTTGTCTGGAACATCAACGATCCGGCCAAACTGTTGTTCAACATCCGCGATCCGCAGTTGACCGTTCGTGCCGTGTCCGAGTCGGCCATGCGCGAGATCATCGCAGCATCGAACCTTGCTCCGATCTTGAACCGGGACCGCGGGATCATCGCCGATACAGCGCGTGAGAATATCCAGGAGACGCTGGATGACTACGAAAGCGGTATCAATATCGTGCGGGTGAACCTTGATACGGCAGACCCGCCGCGCGACGTGATCGACGCCTTCCGCGAGGTGCAAGCCGCCGAACAGGAACGCGACCGTCTGCAACGTCAGGCTGACGCCTATGCCAACCGTGTCTTGGCCGAAGCGCGTGGTGAAGCCGCGCAGATCGTTCAGGAATCGGAAGGTTATCGGGCGCGCGTGGTCAACGAAGCCATCGGTGAGGCCAGCCGCTTCATTGCCGTGGCGCAAGAGTTCAACCGCGCGCCGGAAGTGACCCAACGCCGCCTTTATCTTGAAACGATCGAGCGGACGCTGGGCCAGCTTGACAAGGTTCTGATTGATGAGACCAGCGGTGCGGGACAAGACGGCCAAGGCATCGTGCCTTACCTTCCGTTGAATGAACTGCGTCGGGGTGGTGGCACCTCATCCAACACGAACACCAACACCGGAGACTCGAACTAATGCGTAAAACCGCACTTATTCTCCCGGTCGTCGTGGTTGCCTTTGTCGGGGTGCTTTCGTCGATCTTCATCGTGGATGAGCGGCAAAAAGCGCTTGTTCTGCAATTCGGCCAAATCCGTCAGGTTGTCGAGGAGCCGGGTCTGGGCTTCAAGATACCCGTCATTCAGGAAGTCGTGCGCTATGACGACCGTATCCTGTCGTTCGACACGGACACCATCGAGGTCACGCCGTCGGATGATCGCCGCCTCGTGGTCGATGCCTTCGCGCGTTACCGCATCTCGGATGTCGTTCGCTTCAGGCAGGCGGTGGGCGTCGGCGGTATTCGCGCCGCCGAAGACCGGTTGTCGTCGATCCTGAACGCACAGATTCGTGAGGTTCTGGGTGCCGATCAGGTGACATCGGATACGATCCTGTCGCCGGAACGGGGTGAATTGGCCCGCCGCATCCGCGCACAGGCCCGCACCAGCGCCGAAGGTCTTGGGCTTCAAATCGTCGACGTGCGGTTGAAGCAAACGAACCTGCCGCAACAGAACCTTGACGCCACCTTCGCCCGGATGCGTGCCGAGCGTGAGCGCGAGGCGGCGGACGAAATTGCCCGTGGTAACGAGGCCGCGCAACGTGTGCGCGCCGCCGCAGACCGGACCGTGGTTGAAACCGTGTCTCAGGCTGCGCGTGAGGCCGAGATTACCCGCGGTGAGGCCGATGCCGAGCGGAACCGTATCTATGCCGAATCCTTCGGCAAGAATCCTGAGTTCTTTTCGTTCTACCGGTCATTGTCGGCCTTGGAAAAATCGCTCCAGAGTGAGAATTCCACAATGGTATTCTCGCCCGATAGCGAATTCCTGACCGAGATGTTTGGCGCGATCCGGGCTGTTGGGTTGAGCAAGGTCGATATCGAGGACATCGACATCGACAGCCTGCGAGAAATGGCCCCGGAGATGGAAGTGTCACCCGACCTGCCCGAGACGGAACGCCAGCGTCTTGAAGAGCAGGCGACCGAAGAAAACGGTGCTGAGGCGACCAATTGATCGAAACGGCACTTCTGGCCCTTGGGCTGGTATTGATTGTGGAGGGGCTGGTCTATGCGCTGGCCCCTTCGATTATCGAACAACTGCTTGTGGCGTTGCAGGCCCTGAGCGAGGATCAGCGCCGATTTTTCGGGCTGGCCTGTCTGGCGATTGGCACCGTGATGGTCTGGGCCGCCAAGACACTGGGCGCTTGATTTGAAGGTCACATGCAGTTCACATGGGCGTGACACTGTGTTGTGATCTTTGCGATCTGCGTTCGGCGTCTTACATGACAAACATAGATCGTTCGGGGGCCTTAGACCCCGCGGCACATTCGGAGTAAGGCAAGGAGATCCAAGGTGACAGCCAAATCCGTAGCATTGAAACAGCAAAGCACCGGGATGATGAGGGCATTTTACCTGACCCTTCTGACCACGGTTTTGATCGTGGCACAGGCGATGGTGGCGCAAGCCCGGGAAAGTTTTGCCGATCTGGCCGACAGGGTCAGCCCGGCCGTGGTGAACATCACCACATCAACCGTCGTGGCGCAGGGTGCCGGCCCCTCGCCCATCGTTCCCGAAGGCTCGCCCTTCGAGGATTTATTCCGCGAATTCCGTGACCGCAGCGGTCAGGGCGACCGCCCGCGCCGCACCTCGGCGCTGGGTTCGGGCTTCGTGATCAGCGAGGACGGGTTTGTCGTGACGAACAACCACGTCATCGAATCCGCCGACGAGATCATCATCGAGTTCTTTTCGGGCAAGGAACTGGAAGCCGAGGTCGTGGGGACCGACCCCAAGACCGACATCGCGCTTTTGAAAGTCTCACCCGATGAAGCCCTGCCTTACGTGAGCTTTGGCGATAGCGACACCGCCCGCGTGGGCGATTGGGTTATGGCCATGGGCAACCCGCTGGGTCAGGGGTTTTCGGTCTCTGCGGGGATCGTATCGGCCCGCAACCGCGCCCTGAGCGGAACCTATGACGACTACATCCAGACAGACGCGGCGATCAACCGTGGTAACTCGGGTGGTCCGCTGTTCAACATGGACGCACAGGTGATCGGCGTGAACACCGCGATCCTGTCGCCCACCGGCGGCTCAATCGGGATCGGCTTTTCGATGGCGTCGAATGTCGTGACCCGGGTCGTCGATCAACTCAAGGAATATGGTGAGACCCGCCGTGGTTGGTTGGGCGTTCGCATTCAGGACGTGACCGATGATGTGGCCGAGGCCATGGGCCTTGAAGAGGTGCGTGGCGCTTTGGTGACGGATGTTCCCGAAGGCCCGGCTGCCGAGGCTGGCATGGAATCGGGCGACGTGATCTTGTCCTTCGACGGCAAGCAGGTGGAAGACACCCGGGGCCTTGTGCGCCAAGTGGGCAACACGCAGGTCGGCAAGACCGTGCGCGTGGTCGTTTTCCGCGAAGGCAAGACACAGACGCTCAAGGTGACGCTTGGCCGCCGTGAGGCCGCCGAAGGCGCGGTACCCGCCGCGCAGCCGAACGGCGAGGAAGAACCGTCAGAGGCGGCGATCCTTGGCATGACGCTCAGCACCCTGACCGAAGAATTGCGTGGTCAGCTTGATTTGGGTGATGAGGCGACAGGCCTTGTTGTGACCGATGTCGACAACCTGTCCGAGGCCTATGAGAAGGGCCTGCGTGCGGGCGACGTGATCACCGAGGCGGGTCAGCAAAAGGTCAACGCGATCGGGGATTTCGAGGATCGCATCGCCGACGCCGAGGAAGCGGGCCGGAAATCCATCCTGCTTCTGGTGCGCCGTGCCGGGGAACCGCGCTTCGTGGCCTTGCCGCTGGATAGCGAAGACTGATCGCCTCGACGTTCTAGACAGGCTTGCAAAGGGCGCCCGCAGGGGCGCCCTTTTTTGCTTTGATCTTTGGGTTGTGGGCCACTGATGCTTGCGCAGCGCGCGGATATCGGTTTGAAAGACCGTGCTGAATTCGACAAGGGCTGCCTGAAATGACCACATGGATCACCGTCTGCGATACCTGCAAACGCGACGATTGGAACGCCGAAACCCACACCCGTACCCACGGTGAGGATCTGGCCGAACTGGTCGAACGTCAGGCCGAGGGGCGTGATGTGAAAACCCGGCGGGTGTCTTGCCTGATGGGCTGTTCGCATGGCTGCAACGTGGCCATTCAGGCGCAGGGCAAACTGGCCTACACGCTGGGGCGGTTTGAACCCGATGCTGACGCCGCCGAGGCCATTGTCGACTATGCCGAGATGCATGCCCAAAGCGAGAACGGCCGCGTGCCGTTCCGTGAATGGCCGCAGGGGGTAAAGGGCCATTTCGTGACCCGCCACCCGCCACTGCCCGACGCCGAGGGTTAAGGCCGTGCAGGCGCCGCGCGATCATGGCGGGGGGCTGGATGCCGCCGTGGCGGACTATGGCGGATGTCGCGCGGATTGGATTGACCTTTCCACCGGGATCAACCCGGTGCCCTATCCGGTGCCGCAGATCGCGCAAGAGGCTTGGACAGCCCTGCCCGACAGTGCCGCACAGAACGCGCTTCTGGACGCCGCGCGGCGGCACTGGCATGTGCCACAGGATGCGGCGATTCTGGCCGCACCCGGTGCTTCCAGCCTGATTGCCAAGCTCCCCGCGCTGGCCCCCAAGGCCCGCGTCGATATTCCCGCGCCCACCTATAACGAACACGCCGCCGCCTTTGCCGCCCACGGCTGGGAGGTCGCCGGGGAAGGGGCCACGGCGCGGGTGATCGTCCACCCCAACAACCCCACCGGCCATTGGTATGCCGACGAAGCATTCGATGCCCCATTGACCGTGGTGGATGAAAGCTTCGCCGATGTCTGGCCGGATCGGACATGGGTACACGAGGCGACGCGCCCCGGTGTCGTTGTCCTGAAAAGTTTCGGCAAGTTCTGGGGGCTTGCGGGGATGCGCCTTGGCTTTGCCATTGCGCCGCCGGATGTGATTGCCCAACTCGCCACGGCGCTTGGTCCTTGGGCCGTGTCAGGACCGGCGCTGACAATCGGGACGGCCGCCCTGAATGATCACGAATGGGCGGTTGAGACCCGCGTGCGCCTCAATGAAGATGCCGCAAGGATGGATGCCCTGATGATCCGCGCCGGGGCGCGCGTCGAAGGCGGCACGTCGCTTTTCCGGCTTTACGAGGTGGACGACGCCAAGGCGTGGCAGGCGCGCTTGGCGCGACACCATATCTGGAGCCGTGTGTTTCCCTACTCCAAGACATGGCTCCGGCTGGGCCTGCCCGCGCCGGGGCAATGGAGCCGCTTGGAGGCCGCGCTATGAGTACAGCTCTTGTCCTTTCCATCGCCATGGTGCTTGACGCCTTTGTGGGCGAGCCGCGCGCACTCTGGGATCGGGTGCCGCATCCTGCGGTCCTGATGGGCCGTGTGGTGGGCTGGTTTGACCGGCGATTGAACGTTGGTGACGCGCGGCGGGTCAAAGGTGTTTGCGCGATGGTGGCGATGGGCGCGGGCGCCGTGTTGCTTGGCATGGTGCTTGAGGTCTTTGGCCCGGTGGTCGAGGTGATCATAGTTGCCGTGCTTCTGGCTCAAAACTCCCTTGTGACCCATGTGCGCGCGGTGGCAAGCGCCCTGCGCCTTTCGGTGGGCGAGGCCCGGCGCAGCGTCGCGATGATCGTAGGGCGTGATACCGCCGCGATGGATGGGCCTGCTGTCGCACGGGCCGCGATTGAATCGGCCGCCGAAAACCAAAGCGACGGGGTGATTGCGCCCGCCTTCTGGTTCCTGATCGGCGGGTTGCCGGGGCTGTTGCTTTACAAGATCACCAATACTGCCGATTCCATGATCGGCTATCGCACCCCGCGGCATGAAGAGTTCGGCTGGGCCGCGGCGCGGTTCGATGATCTGCTCAATGTCATCCCCGCGCGCCTGACCGCCGGCTTGATCTGGCTAAGCCACGGGCGCTGGAAGGGCTTTGGCGCGGTGCGTGCCGATGCGCGCCTGCACCGATCGCCCAATGCGGGCTGGCCTGAGGCGGCGATGGCGCGGGTTCTGGGCGTGGCGCTGTCCGGGCCGCGTGCCTACGAGGGCCGGATGCGCGATTTTCCATTCGTCAATGCCATGGGCAAACGCCAGATCGGCGCGCAAGAGATTGAGGCCAGTTGTGCCGCGCTGTGGCGTAGTTGGGGGCTGGCCTTGGGGCTTGCCATGATCGCCAGTCTTCTTGGCTGAGGTTGCAGCACTAGGGCGCCGTGATTGCGATGGCAGTCTCGAAAACGACAATGGGCACCCGCAGGGGTGCCCATTGCCAAGACAGGTTGAAGCCTATCAGCGACGAACATCGTCACGTGTGCTGACGGGATGTTCTTTTCCTTTGCCAAAAGTGGTGTTGGGCGTGCCACCAAAGCCGGTGTTGGCGGCGCGGCTGACCTCTTGGCCTCCTGCAAGGGCGTCGTCGACCACGCTCCGGCTTTGCGAGAGCGAATAGCCTTCAATCACGACGCGCTGCCCGCGTTCCTGAGCCAAGTCGACCTTGTAGATTTCGTTCTGGCTCATGCCATTGAAAGTGTCGGCGCTGATCCAGTTGGGCACGCTGCGTTGAAGGTTGCCGGCATCCATCGCGGTTGCGGGAATGGCGGTGGCCCCAAGGGTCGCGGCGACGGCAAGGCCAAGGATACGGCGGGTGGAGGTGTTGATGAATTGGATCATTTCAGAACTCCTTTTCTTCGATTGTGATAGTAAAGAAATGAGCACGCGGAAGCAGAACTTCAAAACACATGTTCAACACAAGAATGAGAGCCGGAGCGCGAGGATTTTGTGAGTTTTTGTGAGGGGTTAGGCCCTAACGCGCATTATACCTAATTCTCTGATTCAGGTTTCCGGCGAAACCCTCTAAGCTGCCGGGAAACATGGAATCTAAAGGGAGTTCCCATGCGTTTTCTTTCAATGACGGCGGGCCTGATCATGCTGGCGGGTGGCGCGGCGGCGCAGACCTGTGGCGGCAGTTTTCAGGGCTTCGTGAACGACATGAAAGCCGAGGCCGTGTCGCGCGGGTTTGATCGTGGCACCGTGGATCGCTTCTTCGCGCCGGTGCGCCGTGACGTATCCGTCATCAAGGCCGACCGTCGACAGGGGGTGTTTCAACTTCCTTTCGTGGATTTCGCCCGCCGTTTGATCAGTGCGGGCCGCCTGAACAAGGGCCGCCAGATGGCGAACCGCTATGACGCGGTCTTTGACCGGATCGAGGCGAGTTACGGCATTGATCGCGGCGTACTCTTGGCCTTCTGGGCGTTCGAGACGGATTACGGCGCCTTTCAGGGGGATTTCAACACGCTGAATGCGCTGGTGACGCTGTCGCATGATTGCCGCCGCCCTGAATTGTTCCGCCCGCAGGTCTTCGCGGCGCTTGAGCTTTATTCCCAAGGTGATTTCGACCCCGCCCGCACCACCGGCGCTTGGGCCGGGGAGATTGGCATGGTCCAAATGCTGCCCGAGGATATCATCGAAAACGGGGTCGATGGTGATGGCGATGGGCATGTCAGCCTGAAAACCTCGGCGCCTGACGCGCTGATGTCGGGGGGCAAGATGCTCAGCTCTCTGGGATGGCGTCCGAACGAGCCTTGGTTGCAGGAGGTGACGGTGCCCGCCGGTATGGATTGGTCCCTGACGGGCCTGCGCACCACCAAGCGGGCCTCGGATTGGGCGGCGATGGGCGTGCGGCCCCGGCATGGAGAGATCACCGGATCACTGCCCGCCAACCTTATCATTCCGCAAGGGCGCGGTGGGCCGGCCTTCCTCGCCTATCCGAATTTCCATGTGTATTTCGAGTGGAACCAAAGTTTCACTTACGTCCTCACCGCCGCCTATTTCGCCAACCGCCTTGAAGGTGCGCCGGTTTTCGATGCGGGCAACCCGGCGCCGGGGCTGTCTGGCGCACAGATGAAACAACTGCAAAAGAAGCTGGCCGCACGCGGCTATGACGTGGGCGATATCGACGGCATACTTGGCGCAGGCACCCGCGCCGCCGTGCAGGACGTCCAGCAAAAGCTGGGCCTGCCCGCCGATGCATGGCCGACACCGGGGTTACTGAACCGTCTGTAGCGGCGCTTCGGGTTCGTAAGACAGGAAACGCACCGCTTGGTCGTGGCCCAGTTTCTCGGCCAGCACCTGATCGCGCGAATACCAGTCGTACCGCGTATCCTCGCGCACCGCTGACCAGAACAGCACACCGCCCTTGCGCCATGGGTCAAGAATGATGCCATCGTGCAGGGCGTCGCCTTTGCTGCTGATGATGGCGGTGGAATGTTCCAGCCGCACGTTATTGTGGTTGGCCACAGCGCGATGCAGGTCGAGCGTCTGGAAGTTTTCGCGGCGCAGGCGCAGTTCGATATCCCGCGCCCAGTGCCAGCATAACCCGCGCGGCTTGGTGCCTAGGTTCACCTTGGTATTGTGGATCAGGGGCGGGTCGGTGATCTGGTATTCCTGCGCCAGTTGATGGGTGTAGGCGTAGGTGACTTGCGCCGCGCGCTGGGCCTCTTGCGGGTCCACGTTCGGGCCAAGTTGCTGAATGGCTTGCGCGAGTTGCGCCACATCCTGCGGGGTGCCGGGGGGCGGGCCATTCGGGCCGGGGGCTTGAGCGCAGGCCGCCACAAAGCCGAACGCCAGAAAAGACAGGATACGCAGGGCGCGGGGTGCGATCATGGCGGATACCTTGAAGCCGTTGGTTGCAAGATGTGCTAGCCCGCCGCGCCGCGCCTGTCGAGACTGTGAACGCGCGCCCCACGGGGATGTGACCCAAACGGGACAGGGGGCGTTAACCATGACTGGGCGGCGTGCTTTACTTTTTGGTAAGGAATGGCCATCATATTGGGCATATCGGAATGTTTTTCAGTGTCTTCACCTGAAAACAGTGACCCTGCGGAGGTGCTACTCCGCAGGGTCTTTCTTTGTAAGGGGCTCAGCGCCCGATCCAAAGACGGATGATTGCAAGAAGCAGCGTCGCCGCTGCCAAAGTCACCATCCATTTTCGGAACGTTTTTTCCGTCAGTGTCCTCACCTCCTTTCGCTGCGAAAGGTCACAGCGAAGCCAGAAGTAAGTTATAATTATATCTACTTTCTTAACTTGTTGGTCGCTAAGCCACCATCGCCTCGGCTTTCTTGAGGTCGACCGAAACAAGCTGGCTCACACCCTGTTCGCCCATGGTCACGCCGAACAGGCGGTCCATCCGGCTCATCGTCACCGCGTGGTGGGTGATAATGAGGAAGCGGGTTTCAGTACGGCGGCACATCTCGTCCAGCAGGTCACAGAAGCGGCCCACGTTGGCATCGTCCAAAGGCGCGTCCACCTCATCGAGCACACAGATCGGCGCGGGATTGGCCAAGAACACCGCAAAGATCAACGCCAAGGCGGTCAGCGTCTGTTCGCCCCCCGAGAGAAGCGACAGGGTGGCCAGCTTCTTGCCCGGCGGCTGGCACATGATCTCAAGCCCGGCATCCAGCGGATCGTCGCTTTCGACCATCACCAAATTCGCCTCGCCCCCGCCAAAGAGATGCGTGAAGAGCATCGAGAAATTGCTGTTCACCTGCTCAAAGGCGGTCAACAACCGTTCGCGCCCTTCGCGGTTGAGGCTGGCAATCCCGTTGCGCAGGGTTTTGATGGCTTCCTCAAGATCCTGCTTTTCCTTGAGCAGGCCGTCATGCTCTTCCTCGACCTCGCGGGCGTCTTCCTCGGCCCGCAGGTTCACCGCGCCAAGCGCATCGCGTTGGCGTTTCAAGCGGTTCACATCCGCCTCGATCGCCTCGGAGGCGGGCATTTTCTCGGGGTCCGCGCCCAACTGCTCAAGCAGGGCGTCGGGGGTGGTGTCCTGTTCTTCGACAATGCGTTCGGCGGCATGGTCGCGGGCCTCGCGGGCGGCATCGCTGCGCGCTTCGGAGCGCGCCCGCGCCTCGCGCGCTTCGGATGCGGTGCGTTCGCTGTCACGTTCGGCGGCGACGGCCTCGCGCGCCGCGCTTTCCCCGGCGGACAGTTTATCGGCGGCCTCGGCGCGGCGGGCTTCGGCCTTGTCGATCTCAAGGCCCAATTCATCGCGGTGGGCGGCAAGTTCCTCGGGCTTGGCGCTGGCCTCGGACAGTTCTTCCTCCGACGCGGCCTTGCGCTCTGCCAGTTCCGCGCTGCGCTTCTCGGCGGTCTCAAGGCGATGGCGCCAACCGCTGATTTCCTTGGTCACTTCCTGCGACCGGCGGGTGCGGGCCTCGCCCTCGCGGCGGGTTTCGTCATGGGCCGAGCGTTTGGCCATCATGGTCATCCGTGCGGCTTCGACCGTCATCTTGACGTCTTCCACATCGGCGCGGGCGGCTTCGAGATCCCCCAGATCCTTCAACCCGGCTTCGGCCTCCGACAATTGCTTGCGCGCGGCCAAAGCCTCTTCCTCGTGGCGGGTCACGGCAAGACCCATCGATTCCAGCTTGGACTGGGCAAGATTGCGGTCGGCTTCGGCGCGGCTGAGGGCGCGGTTGGCTTGGTTCAACTCGGCGTCGGCGGCGCGCCGCGCCTCGCGTGCGGCGCGGTCGGCCTCGCTCAATTCGGTTAGTTTGGCCCTCAAGGTGTCATGCGCCTGAACGGCCCCTTCGGCACGGGCGGTGGCCCGGGCCAGTTCCTGCTTCAACTCTTCCAAACGGTTGAGCTGTTGCAGGCGCAGGGCCGCCGCCGAAGGTGCATCTTCGGCCCAAGCGCGATACCCGTCCCAACGCCACAAATCCCCTTCGCGGGTCACCAGCCGCTGACCGGGTTTCAAAAGCGGTTGCAGGCGCGGGCCATCGTCCGGGTCAACAAGCCCGATTTGCGACATGCGCCGCGACAACACCTCGGGAACCGAGACATGCTGATTGAGCGCGGTCACGCCCTCGGGCAGGGGTTGATCCGATTGATAGCCCGGCAGGACCATCCAGCCCGACGGCCCATCGCCCTCAACCTCGGGTGCGCGCAGGTCATCGGCCAAGGCCGCGCCAAGCGCCTTTTCAAAGCCTTGTTCCACTTGTAGCCGATCAAGTATCTGCCCGCCCTCGGCGGTATCGCGATCCACCAGTTTGGCCAGTGCGGTGACTTCGGCGGACAGCGTATTGACCTCGCCCTCGGCTTCCGAGCGTTCGGCGCGGGCGGTGGTTTCGCGGGCTTGGGTGTCCGAGCGCGCCTCTTCGGCCCTGTTCAGGGCCTCTTCGGCGGCCTGCGCGGCCTCGACGGCGGCGGTCTCGGCGGCTTTGGCGGTGTCATGGTCGCGGCCTGCCTGATCCAAAGCGTTTTGCGCGGCTTCGGCGGTTTGACGCGCGCGTGCGGCTTCGGCCTCGCTTTTCTCAAGGGTCTTGCGGCTGTCCGACAGTAAACGCTGCGCCGATTGGTGGCGCGCGGCAAGGCGGGCCACGTCTTCGGTCAGTTCCGAAAGCTGGGTTTCGCGATCCTGCAAAACCTGTGCGGCCTCACGCGCGGCTTCGGCGGCCTCGGCCAGCTTCGCGTCATGGCCTTCGCCCGCCTTGGCGAGTTCGCGGGCCTCCCACTCCAGCCGTTCGATGGTCTCACCCGCGTCGCGGTTCAGGCCCGACTCGCGTTCCATGTCGCGGGAAAGCTGCTCGATGCGGCTTTGCAGGGTCTCGATGCGGGCGCGGGCGTTTTCCTCTTGGTCATTGAGCGTATCACGCTGCACCTGAAGGCGCTGGAGAACCGCCGCCGCAATCGCCTCTTCCTCGCGCAGGGGCGGCAGGGACTCTTCGGCCTTGGCCCGTAGCTTGACCGCCTCGCGCGCTGCCGCTTCGGCCTGCGACGCGGCACTGGTGCGTGCGCGCAACTCTTCCTCGGCGCGGGCGCGGGCCTCGTCGGCCTCTTTCCAACGGCGGTACAGCAACAGCCCCTCGGCCTGCCGCAATTCCTCGCCAATGGCGCGGTATCGCGCGGCCTGCTTGGCCTGTCGGGCCAGTTGCGCCAATTGCCCGGCCAGTTG
>DATFKJ010000187.1:0-3718 GCA_035268705.1 Roseovarius sp.
GCAAGATTGAGCGCACAGCCATCCGAGATCAGCTCGGGCCGCGTCTTGCACAGCCCGCTGGCCACCTGAAAGGCGGCCAGCACCTTGGGCACGTAGTCGCGCGTTTCCGCGAAGGGCGGCACGCCCTTATGGGCCTTCACCGCGTTCTCGCCCGCGTTGTAGCCGGCCAGCGCGAGCACCGCATCACCGCCGAATTCGGCCAGCAACCAATCAAGATAAGCCACCCCCCCGCGAATGTTCTGCGCGGGCGACAGGCTGTCCTCCACCCCGAAGCGGCGCGCGGTGTCGGGCATGAGCTGCATCAGCCCCTGCGCGCCCTTATGGCTTTCGGCGCTGCGCTGACCCGCGGATTCCACCGCTATGACCGCAAGAACCAGCGCCGGGGATACCTTGGTGCCGATGGTCGCGCGCAGCACATGTTCACCATCGGAACGCGCGATGCCCTGAATGGTCTGCAAGCGCGGCCCCTTGACCGAAGCGCCCCCCGGACCGCCCGAAAGACTGACCAGCGCTTCGCGCAGCCGTGCGGTGCCGTCGGTGTCGATCCCGGGCGAGACCCTGTCCCAGAACCATGCGTAGCTCGAGACCGGCGCGGCGGGCGCGGGCGATGCCGCAGCAGACGCCGATGCGCTTTCCGGCGGGGATTCGGCTTCGGGTTCGATCTGAACGGTGATGCGCTTGCTCGTGCCGGCTTTGGGCGGCTTGCTCATCTTGAAGGTGAACTCGGGAAATGGCGGCGGGTCGCCCGCAAGCGCCGGCACGGGCAGACAAGCCGCCGCGCCAAATGCGAGGAGTGCGATGAATTTCATGGGCTTGTTCTGCTCTGCCACTTCTTTTGAAGAGGAGTATCGCAAAAGAACGCGAATTTTTCCAGAATTGTCTGGAAAAGAGAAACGCCCGAGGGGCCAGCATACCCCGAATTCACCTGGAATCGGCATTTTTCATCAAACTGCGATTACATTAAATACATAAATTCCAGCATCTTAACACTTAACCATGGAAAAACCCCGTCATTCACCAAAAACGTTCTAATCGCGCCAAATTCCTGCCCGAATTGGAGGGCTTTATGTGGTCATACCGCAAGGGAACAGGGCCAAGAGAGAGGCGGCCTTGAGAAGGCTCAAGCGGTTGTAACATGTAAGACACTGATCCTTTGGAGGGACCAACCATGATCAAATTCATCAACAACTTCTGCAAAGAAGAAGACGGCGCCGTGACAGTTGACTGGGTCGTTCTGACTGCAGCAGTCGTGGGCCTGGGCGTTGCCGGCGTTGCCACCGTGAAAGGTGGCGTTGACAGCCTGGCAGGCAATGTCGAGACCGCACTGAGCGGCGGCAGCGTCATCAGCCTTGGCACGCTGGGCCAAGAAACCACAACTGAATAAGGCGGCTGATAGCACGCCACCCGGCATTTGATAAACAAATCTGGCCGCAAACCGTTTTGCGGCCAGATTTCTTTGAGAGGCCATCAACCGTCGAGCGGCTGAACAAGGCACGCAAACGGCGCACCCAAGACCAAAGGAACGTGCCATGACCAAGTTCTTCAAGAAATTCGCCTTGGACACCGAGGGTGCCGTGACCGTCGATTGGGTGGTGCTGACGGCCACCGTCGTTGGCCTTGGGATCGGGGTGGTCGCCGTGCTTCTGAACGGCAGCAACGCCTTGGGTTCGAAGCTTGCAGATTCCATGGCGAATGCGGAAGTCAACCAACTGGATCTGGAGTGACCGGATATCCGGGCGGATTGCGCGAATGACAAGATCGGCTGATGCCAGCGCGCGTCGGCCTTTTTTGATGCGCGACGTCATGAACCGAAAAGGTCCAGGCAATCGCGAGTGATCCCGAAACAATCACCGCCTTTCCCTGATTTCGCCACAATAAACTGCTCAATTCAGCCTTGCCGACGGGTGCCTTGCGCCCTGAGCGGCGAGAGAAACAGAAAGGACGGGCAATGCGACTGGTATTTGGACTGGTACTCATCCTGGGTCTCGGCCTTGCGGGCTTTGCTGTCTACATGGCCAAGAGTTACATTCAGAGCTATCAGACACAGCTGGCGCTTGAACGCTCACAGCGCGCGCCGCAGATCGAAACCATAGAGGTGGCTGTTGCCAACAAGCCCTTGAAATATGGCGACAGAATCCCGCTTGACGCGGTGCGGATGGTGAAATTCCCGAAGAACGCACTGCCAGAAGGCGCGTTTACCACCGCCGAGGCGCTTTTCCCCAACGGCAAGGACGAGTTGCGCGCGGTGCGGCGTGCCATGGAAAAGAACGAGGCGATCCTGGAGGCCAAGGTCACGAAGCCGGGCGCGGATGCGGGCATTTCGGACCAGCTCGGGCCGGGGATGCGGGCTTTCGCCATCAAGGTCGATGTTGCCAGCGGCGTGTCGGGTTTCCTGCGTCCGGGCGACCATGTCGATGTCTACTGGACCGGGCGTGTGCGCGGCAATGGCGTGCGCACCGAGGGTGACTCGTTCGGTGAGGTCACAAAGCTTATCCAGACCGGCGTGCGCCTGATCGCGGTTGACCAGATGTCGGATGAAAACACCACGAAAGCGATCATCGCGCGCACCGTGACGGTGTCCGCCAAGCCGCAGGATGTCGCGGCCCTTGCGCAAGCTCAGGCAACCGGGCGACTGGCATTGTCGCTGGTCGGAGTCAGGGACGAGACCGTGGCAGAGGTAATCGAAGTCGACCAGCGCCGCCTGCTTGGCCTGTCCGAGGTCGAAGAGGCGCCGGAACCCGAGCGCGCAGAGGTCTGCACCATCCGGACGCGCCGCGGCTCGGAAGTGATCGTGAGCCAGATTCCATGCACGAACTGAGGGGCAACGCGCCTGCTACCCTGGAGGGCGCCTGCTTTGCGGGCGCCCTTTTCGCATGGGTCGGCAGCATTTGGGTCACAATCCAGACAAATCTCGGCAGAAATGCGTTGATTCTTGAAAAATTTCGCGAACTGACGCAGAGTGGCGTCAAATGCGGGCAGCAAGACCCGTTGGATTGAGGCGTGATCGGAAAGGCAGGTCACATGATAAACGCAGGCTTCTTCAAAGCCGCCCTTCTCGGGCTGGCGATTGTTTTCAGTAATTTTGTCAGTGAGTTGCACGCAGAAAACCTACAAGTGGTGCGCAAGGGCGCGAACCGTGATCTCGTCGTCACGATGAACCGTGCCGTCGTCGTCGAAAGCGACGTGCCCTTCGCCGAACTCAGCATTGCCAATCCTTCGATCGCGGATTTCTCGACTCTGTCGGATCGCACGATCTACATTCTCGGCAAGGCGCCGGGTCGCACGACCCTGACCCTTCTGGACGAGACCGGCAAGCTGATCACGAATGTCGAGGTCCATGTCTCGACCGATGTGTCCGAATTCAAGGAACGTATCCAGCAGATCCTGCCCAACGAGCGGATCGAGGTGCGCACGGCCAATGACGGCATCGTGCTGTCGGGCAGCGTTTCAAGCACAGCACGCATGGAGCGCGCATTGGCGCTGGCCGAGCGCTATGCGCCCGAGCGGGTCTCGAACCTGATGGTGGTGTCGGGCAATCAGCAGGTCATGCTCAAGGTGCGCTTTGCCGAAATGCAGCGCAGCGTGTCCAAACAGCTCTCCACTTCTCTGGCGGTCGACGCGCTTGGCGCGACCGGCAGGGGCGCGGCGCTTGCCGGGAGCAATCTTTCGTCCTTCGGAACCACCGCCCCGGGCGTTTCGGCCGGCAACGACGCCGGTG
>DATFKJ010000188.1:0-5895 GCA_035268705.1 Roseovarius sp.
CATGGTCTATGCCGCCACTGCCGATACCGTGGGCGTGCCTTATGAGTGGATGACCCCCGCACAGATCAAGGAGCGTTGGCCGCTGGTCAATTGCGACGATCTGGTGGGAGCGATTTATCACCCGACCGATGGCTATATCAATCCCGCTGATTTGACGATGGCCTTGGCCAAGGGCGCGCGGCAACGGGGCGTTACGATTGAGCGCAAGTGGCAGGCGGATTCCTATCACTGGAATGGTGAGGCGTGGGAAGTGACCTTGACCAAGATGGTCGAGAAGGGCGGCAACCTTGTTCCCTCAGACGAGCAGGTGGTCGTGACCGCCGAGCATGTGGTGACCGCCACTGGCAACCACGCGCAGCGCACGGCGCGCCTTTTGGGGATCAAATCGGCGGCGATCCCGGTGGAGCATCAGTTCATCATCACTGAACCTGACCCGGCGCTTGTGGATTATCGCAAAAGCTATGGTGAGCATCCGGTTCTGCGCGATGCCGATTCCAAGTGGTATGTCCGCGAAGAGCGCGGTGGCTGGCTGTTGGGCCCGTATGAATACGGCGCACCCGCCTGTTTCAAATACGGTGTGCCGGATAGTTTCCGGGCTGATCTGTTCCCGCTGGATCTGGAGCGGATCGAGGAAGAGTATATGTCGATGATCCACCGGATTCCGTCATCGGAAGAGGTTGGCCTCAAGGACGATATCAACGGCCCGATCTGCTATACCCCCGATGGCAACCCGTTGGTTGGCCCGGCACCCGGCCTGCGCAACATGTGGATGGCCGAAGGTTTCAGCTTTGGCATCACCGCCGCGGGCGGGACCGGTTACTACATGGCGCAGATGATGGTGGAAGGCGAGGCTGAGATCGACATGGCCAGCCTTGACCCCAAGCGGTTCGGCGACTGGATGACCACGGACTGGACGGCGCGCAAATGCGAAGAGGCCTATGCGCATGTTTACATCCTGCACCACCCGGATGAAGAGCGTGAAGAGGGGCGCCCCCTGCGCACCGCGCCCAGCTATGACCGAATGAAAGCGCGTGGCGCGCAGTTTGGCTGCGTCAACGGGTTCGAGCGCCCCAACTATTTCGGCCCGCTGGATGCGCCCGAGACTTTCGACCATGACGCGCGGTCCTTCCGGCGCGGCGGTTGGTGGCAATACACGGTGGACGAGGCCAAGGCCATTCGCGAAGGCGCGGGTGTGATCGACGCTTCGGCCTTTACCAAGCATTCGGTCAAAGGCCCCGGTGCCACCCAGTTCCTTGATTGGTTCACCTGCAACAAGCTGCCGAAAGTGGGGCGCATCAACCTGACCTATGCGCTGACCCCGCAGGGCACCACGCGCACCGAATACACCATCGTGCGGCTGGCCGAGGACGAGTATTACCTGATCTCCTCTGGCGCGCTGACCGATTACGATGGTGATTACTTGCGCAAATGTGCCGAGGATAAAGCGCCGGAATTTGGCTATATCGCGGTTGAGAACGTGACCACGCAGTGGGGCGTTTTCGCCATCGCCGGGCCGAAGTCGCGCGATGTTCTCAAAGAGATCGTCAAGGATGCCGACCCCGAGACCGTCTTGAGCAACAAGCGTTTCCCGTGGCTGAGCTGCCGCGATATCGAGTTGGGCATGTGCCCGGTGCGCGCGGTGCGCGTGGCCTATACCGGCGAGTTGGGTTGGGAGCTGCATCACCCGATCGAGATGCAGAATTACCTTTTCGATCTGCTGGAAAAGGCCGGTGAAAAGCATGGCCTGAAGCTGGTGGGGGCACGCGCGCAGAACTGGCTGCGTCAGGAAAAGTCCTATCGCGCGTTCGGCCATGAGTTGGGCCGCGATGCCACGCCGCTGGAGGCCGATTTGCCGCGCTTCGTGGATCAGTCGAAGGACTTCCAAGGCAAGGACGCGATGAATGCTCTGGGTGTACGGTTCAAATGTGTGACCGTCCTGATCGACGGGCCGGAGGATGCCGACCCATGGGGCTCGGAAGCCTTGTTTGATGGCGAGACCAAGGTTGGCCGCCTGACATCGGGCGGCTATTCGGTGCATTTCGGTAAATCCATCGGCATGGGCTATGTTGACCCTGCGAAGGCCGAGGTTGGTCAGAAGCTGAAAGTGAAGATCATGGATCAGCTTTGGGAGGCCGTGGTTGTCGAGGACAGCCCCTATGATCCGAAAAACGAGGTGATCCGCGTCGACGGGTAGGCCTGTTTTCGTCACGTTTGACAGGCCCCCGGTGCCCATGTGCCGGGGGTCTTTCTATTTTAGATTGGCGCGGAGCCAGTGCCGCCAGTCGGCCTGACTGCCGTTGAAGACGTTGATATCGACGTGGCCGGTGATGCCGGGGATGAGGCCGGTGCCGGTATATTGCCAGAAACGCCACGGCTTGCCCGGATAGACCTGTGCCGGGGTCTTGGCGGTGGAGCGCAGCCAGAAATCATAGCCCTTGAGCCGGGTGATGCCGGTGTCACGGTCGAACCCCGGAGTGGTATAGATGATCGGGCGTTGGCCATAGTGTTTTTTAAGGATGCGCAGGAAAATCTTGGCATCCTTGCGCACCTTCGCACCGTCCGGGCGGTGCTGACAGGTGGGGGAGTGGTGGTTCCATTCCAAATCCAGAACCGGCGGTAGCATCCCCGAACGCTTGGGCACATTGCGGATGAACCAGCGGGCCTGCACCCGGGCGGGCGTACAGAAATAATAGAAGTGATAGGCCCCTACAGGCACGTCTGCGCGCAGGGCGCCGTTGAGGTGGGTGGTAAACTCCACATCCAGAAGATCACCGCCCTCGGTGGCCTTGACGAAGGCAAAGCGGACGCCTGCGCGCTTGGCCCGACGCCAGTTGATGTGATCCTGAAAGCGGGCGGCGTCGATGCCGTGGATAGGGTAGTTTTGCGGGGCGGGGTGGTCGAAATCCACCGGGTCACTGTCGCCAAAGGCGTTTTGCGCCGCCAATGGTGCGGCAAGGGACATGGTTAGCAAAGCCAGGGTCAGGAAAAGGCGCATGAACGGCCCAAGGAAAAGGTTGAAGGGTTTAACCGTCGGACGCGCAAGGCGTGTTGTCAAGTTGTGCTGTGAAACGACGAAGGGCCACAGCGATGCGTGACCCTTCGGATTGATTTAACTGCACAATTTCAGCGCATGAACTTGCCGAGAATATCGTTCATGGCGTTGCCGTCGCCATCGGCGTCAAGCATTTGGTTGAGCATACCAAGCGCACCGCCCTGACCGTCAGCCTCTGCGCCCTTGTTGCCGCCCAGCAAGCCACTGACCATCCCCATCAGGCCGCCGCCCGATTGTTGCGGTTGGGCGGCTTGCATCATGCCGTCGATCTGCTCATCCGGCATTTGCTTTTGCAGGCCACCTTGGGCCATGGCGGCAACCGAGGGCATGAACTGTTTGACGGTCTCTTGGTCAAGGCCGACCTTTTCGGCCAAAGTGGCAGCAAGCCCTTCGGTGGCGGCGCTATCGCCCATGAGGTTATCAAGGAAATTCTGGCCCTGAGCCTGAGCTTCCGGGCCAGCGGCGGCTGTGGCATTATCGAAAAACGCGGCCTGATTTTCGCCTTTCATAGCGCCGAGGACGTTTTCCATCTGGCCCTCTTCGGCCCGTTTCTTGGCCGCCTGACCGATGGCCGGGGCCAGCATTTGTGTCAGTTCCTGCGCCTTGGATTCATCAAGGCCGAATTGGTTGGCCAGTTGTGAAAGGCCCTGGCCGCCCTGGGCCTGTTCAAGCAATTTCATGATCGACATTTGGTATCCCCTCAAGTGTATCTATTGCTATGCATTGAAGCGGGTTTTGACCTTGGGCTTAAGGGGAAAACCCGCCAAGGGGCTGCACAGCTGCTGATTTATGCCGGTTTGCTCAGTTCATCGTAACAATCAAGCGCCTTGGCGGCGTACATCATCGACGGACCGCCGCCCATCTGGATGCACATGGCCAGAACGTCGCCCACTTCATCGCGGGTGGCACCACAGCGGATAAGGGTTTCGACATGAATGGCGATGCAGGCTTCGCACTTGGTGGCCACGGCGATGCCGAGGGCGACGAACTCTTTCGATTTGAAATCGAGCGTGCCACCTTCCTTGACCGACTTGCCCAAGGCTCCAAAGGCCTGAGCGGTGTCGGGGATGCATTTGTTGAGGCTGCGCAATTGGTTACGGGTGCCGCTGAGTTTGTCGCTCCAGCTCATGTTTTGACTCCTGAATGTGTTTTCAGGAGGTGCTTAACAGGCAGGGAAGGCCCGTCTTTGATGCAGATCAGCCGGGGCGCTTTGCGACCAAGGCGAGGTTGTTGGCGGGCATTTCGACCACGTCCACAAGCTCCAGCCAAGCCTCGTGCAGCCAGTCGATGACGTCAAAATCGTCCTTGTAGCCAATTTCTGGGTCTTGGGCGGTGAGCGAGGCGTGAAAGCTCGCATCGCCCTCAGAGGTGGCTTCGCCGTCGCGCAGGAAGGGGCCGTAGAGGATCAGACGGCCACAGGGGGCAAGGGCTTGCGCGGCTTCCGAGATCAGGGTTTGCGCCTCTGGCGTAGAGATGAGGTGCAAGAGGTTGACCAGAAGGATCAGGTCTTGGCCCGCGTGGCTTGACCCCCAACCCGGCGCCGTTGCGTCAAGCTCGATGGCTGGTTGCAAGTTGGGTGCGGTGGCGGTTTTGGCCCAGGAATCAATGCTTTGGCGGCGCGTGGGGTCGATCTCGGTCGGCTGCCAGTGCAACCCCGGCAGGGCGGTGGCGAAATGCGCCGCGTGTTGGCCCGTGCCTGCGGCCAGTTCCAGCGCGCGGCCCTCGGCGGGGCCATGGTGCTTGAGAAGCGCCAGGATCGGCGCGGCGTTGCGCTCGGACGAGGGCGCATAGAGGCGGCCATTCTCGCCGGGCGTGGCGGTCGAGGCGCTGTCGGGTAGGTTCAGGCGGCGTGGCATGGTTCAGCCTTCCTCGATCCGGTCGGTTACGGGGGGCGGCGTGGGGGTAAGCGCGGTGAGGCGATCATAGAGCGCGTCATCCATGGCGAAATCCAGCGCCGCGAGAGAGGGTTTGAGTTGCGCGGCGGAGCGGGCGGAGAGGATCGGCATGGGGTTGGATGCATGGCGCGCGGCCCATGCCACGGCAAGGGTGGCCGGGGCAATAGAAAGTTCATCTGCTATAGTTTTCAATTGCTTAGCGGCCTCGTGCATCCAGTCTTGTCCATAGCGGGCGGCGTAGCGGTCATCCTCGGTGAGGCGACCGGGGGTGCCTTGGGCGTATTTGCCAGTCAGGAGGCCGCCGCCCAAGGGGGAGTAGGGCGCGACGTTGATGCCCTCAGAGGCACACATCGGCAGGAGTTCCACCTCGGCCTGACGTTTCACGAGGTTGTACATGGGTTGGATGATGCCGACGGGCAGATCGAAGCCTGACCCGATGCAGGCGGCCTTCATCACCTGCCATGCGGCGAAGTTCGACAGGCCGATGTAGCGGAGTTTGCCCGCATCGCGCAGGCCGGCCAGCGCCTCAAGCGTTTCGCGCAGATCGGTATCTGGATCGAAGCGGTGGAGATAGAGGATATCCACCATGTCCATATCCAGCCGCTGACGGGAAATATCGAACTGTGCCAACAGGTTGTCACGCCCCGCGCCGCCCGTATAGCCTGCCTTGGTGGCGATCACGAGACCCTCGCGATGAGGCGTGGCGAAGCGGCCCAGAAGGGTTTCCGAAGCGCCATCGGTATAGACATGGGCGGTGTCGAAATGGGTGATCCCGGCCTCCAGCGAGGCCTCGAACATGGCGCGGCTTTCAGCCTCATCAGCGCGGCCACCGAATTGCATGGTACCGAAGGCAAAGCGGCTGATGGGGGTGCCGTTGGGAGAGGTGATCTGCGTCATGGGGCGGAAAGTGGCATGGTTCGGAGGGCTTTGGAAGGGGGAGGGTGCGAA
>DATFKJ010000189.1:0-29484 GCA_035268705.1 Roseovarius sp.
CTATCAAAGGAGCGGCACCAAACCGCGACAGGTCCATGCTGCGTCTGCATACGATCAAGGACGAGCTGCTCTGCGTGATCGGCGAGCCTCTCGCGGAGATCAAAGGAGCCTACACCGGCGCAGAATTCGACAGGGCGCTGTGCTGGCACGCCGCACGTCTCACCGATATCAAGCGCGATCTCGAATTCGCGTTCCGCGTCTAACGACCACGAAACCGGCGCCTCCTGCACAAGCTCCCAAGGCGCCGGTCTCTTGTTTCATCTCGTCACGCAACACCAGTCCGAAAGGCTGCCGTGTTGTCGGCGGCGGATTGATTTCCGCTTCGTGGGCGCCGTTCGGCCCCATGAGCGAAACCAGAGGATCCGATGAAATGTCCGTGCCAAAACTTCTCACAATCAAAGCTGCTGCTCGGGAAATAGGGGTACCTGCAACTGAGTTGTAGGCGTCAGCCCGCGAGCATGGCTTTCTTGTGCTTATGGGGGCACGGACAGTTCGTATCGAAAGATCCTCGCTGATAGAATTGGTGAAGGAATGCCGAGAAAATCCAAAGGCGCACGCCTCTAATGGCGGTCTGGCAAAGGGAAGCGGAAAGGCGTCTATGTCATCCGCGAAGGCTCAAGAGAATATTCAACGGGTACAGTCGACAGCCGAGCAGCTCAAGCAGCGCTGAACGCGTACCTGATGAGAGGCAATCAGCCGGAAAGAAATCGTGCGGAACACGAAGTCAGCGTCGCCGAAATACTGGCGATTTATGGTGAGGCTCGAGCAGAGGAGGTGGTTGATCCAGAACGGATCGGACATGCGATATCAGCCCTTGTCGATGGCTGGGGATACTCGACCGTTGCCGATGTCCACGAGGAGTCATGTCAGAACTACGCCCGTTTTCGCCGCAACGGCTATGAACGTGAAGTTGAGGAGAAAATAATCAAGCGGCGCCCGGTCGGGAACGGCACTATCCGGCGCGAGTTGGGATGTCTGCGCTCGGCACTGCATCTCGGAGTAAAGCGGCGGATTCTCTCAAGCGTGCCGCCAATCTGGTTACCGGAGGCTCCCAACCCCAAAGACAGATGGCTGACACGTGACGAGGCCGCATCCCTCATTCGCGCTGCGCGCCGTCGACCGGAGACGAGATACCTCGCGCGATTTATCATGGTTGGGCTATATACCGGATCCAGGAAGAGCGTGATCTTGGGATTGAAATTCGCCCCCCATGCAGGTGGAGGCCATGTCGATCTTCGGACGGGCCAGATGTACCGAAAGGGTCGCGAGCAGAGGTCTTCGAAGAAAAAGACACCGCCTGTGAGGTTGCCATCAAAACTTTTAAGTCATCTTCGCAGATGACGTGCCGCCGGGGCAAAGTGGCTTGTCGAGAAGGAAGGGATGGGAATTGCCTGCATCAAGAACGATTGGGAGGATATCCGCGAGGCTGCTGATATGCCCGACGTCACACCTCATACTCTTCGGCACACGGCAATCACTTGGGCAATGCAGACTGGTGCGAACGTGTGGCACGTCAGCAGATACTTCGGGGTCTCACTCGAGACACTCGAAAAAGTGTACGGGCACCATCACCCCCAGCACATGCAAACCGCGGTCGCAGCCGCAGACAAGATGGGTAAGATCTGATTTTCCACATCGAGGCGTATCTCGAAGGCCGGGCGAAGTTTCGTCCGGCCTTTTTTCATGTCGGAACCACTCTCATCGGCATGATCAGGTTCGACCCATCAAGCACTGCCACGAATCGTGATTTCTGATCGGTCTCGCAGGGTGGCGAAGTCATGACGTCTGCATCGAGAGAGCGCGTTTCTGGGGGCGGTCCCAGAAACCAGCCTTCCCAAACAACCGCTAAGCCTTTGAAAAATTGGTCGGAGTGAGAGGATTCGAACCTCCGGCCCCTGCCTCCCGAAGACAGTGCTCTACCAGGCTGAGCTACACTCCGACCGTGAGACAGGCGATTAAACCCGCGCCTTGGGAAATGCAAGGGCGGATTCGGCTGTTGGGTGACGGAAATGCGGGCGGCGGTGCCGCCCGCGAAACCGTCAAAGACTGCTGTCCAAGGCGGCGACAATCGCGTCGCCCATTTCACCGGTCGAGACGTGTTGCGCGCCCTCTTCGCCCAACAGATCGGCCGTGCGCTTGCCATCGGCCAGCACCTGCTCGACGGCCGTCTCAAGGCGCGTGGCCTCGTCACCCTTGTCGAAGCTGTAACGCAGCGCCATGGCAAAGCTGAGAATGCAGGCAATCGGGTTGGCCTTGCCCTGACCCGCGATGTCGGGGGCTGACCCGTGGACCGGCTCATAAAGTGCCTTGGGGCGACCGTTTTCCATTGGCGCACCCAGCGAGGCCGAGGGCAGCATGCCAAGAGACCCCGTCAGCATGGCCGCCGCATCGGACAGAAGGTCGCCGAACAGGTTGTCGGTGACAATGACATCAAACTGTTTGGGCCAGCGGCAAAGCTGCATCGCGCCTGCGTCCGCATACATGTGCGACAGCTCGACTTCAGGGTAATCCTTGCCAACTTCGGTGACGACCTCTCGCCAGAGAATGCCGGACTCCATGACGTTGGCCTTTTCCATGGAGCAGAGCTTCTTGTTGCGGCGCATGGCCAGTTCAAAAGCACTTCGGGCGACACGGTCGACCTCGGATTCGGTGTAGCGCTGCGTGTTGATACCGACGCGCTCGTTGCCTTCTTCGAAGATGCCGCGCGGCTCTCCGAAATAGACGCCGGAGGTCAACTCGCGGACGATCATGATGTCGAGACCGGCAACCACGTCCCGCTTGAGGCTGGAGAAATCGGCCAGCGCGTCAAAGCACTGTGCGGGGCGCAGGTTGGCGAAAAGGTCCATTTCCTTGCGCAGGCGCAGCAGGCCGCGTTCGGGTTTCACGCTGAAGTCGAGGGTATCGTACTTGGGGCCACCGACGGCCCCCAGAAGGACGGCGTCGACCGTTTGCGCCTTGGCCATCGTGTCGTCGTGCAGCGGGGTGCCGTGCTTGTCATAGGCGGCACCGCCGACCAAATCCTCGCTCACGTCAAAGGGCATGTCGCGCTTGGTGCCGAACCAGTCAATGATCTTGGAAACTTCGGCCATGACTTCGGGGCCAATGCCGTCGCCGGGCAGGATGAGAAGCGAGGGGTTACTCATGGCGGGTGTCCTTCGATTAAATCAAGTTGGGCATCGCCTAGCCTGAGTACTGGGAATGGTCAAGAAAGCCGGGTTCATCAAGGCATGGCGAGGTCAACCCAAACCATGCGATGCGGGCCTGCCGCAACCGCATCGGCAGCTTCGGGCGTAGCGCTCGGTGGCCAGTGAACACCCGCGCCCTGCACATCAAGATCAATTGACGGCAGGATATACTGAACCCGGAGTTGGCCGGGGCCATCATCGGGCCATGCCACGGTATCCAGTCTTTCAGCGTCAAGAAGATTGGCGTTTCGGGATACGGGCCGCTTGGGCTTTGGGTCTTGCAAGCGCGGATCGGCCAGCAGGTTTTGAATGCCCTCTTTTCTCCCCTCACCGTCGGCGGGGTCCACGTTGGCATCGCCAACAAGAACGAATTGCGTCTTTGGCGCCTGTCCGAATTGGCCATCAAGGTAAAGCTGCCAGAAACGGATTTCATCATGGTTGCGTCGGCCGTTTCGATCTTCGGGGCCGTCGAACACCGGGGGCGTGGCATGGAAGGTCAAGATGTGAAGCGTCCTTTCCTTCGACACCACAACAGGCACGGCCCAATGTGCCACGGAAGACAAGCGTTGCACGGTTTGGACAGCGGTTGAAGGAAAGGGGGTGCCCTTGGACTTGGGCAGAAGGGCACCCGGAATATCCTTCCACTTCAAGGCCGTGAAATCATGCATACCGTCGATATCGAACGGATAGCGCGAGAGTATGGCCATACCAGCTTGGCCAGCGAACCAGCCATAGCCTTGCTTGTCCCGCGCTTGCCCAAGGTAGCCGTCCCCATCCATATCGAGTCCGGTTGTCATTCCGGTGTTTGGCCGTCGGGAAAACAGATGGGCAAATCGCGGCCCGCCCAGGTCCGCCATATGGTCTCGAAGCGCTGTCAGAGTGACTTGACCATGGTCATAGTCCACGCCTTGCAGCACCAGAATGTCGGGATTGACCCGCCGAACGACCGTTGCAAAGGCCGTAACTTGTGGATCGTCTTTGAGTATGTCGCGCAACAAAAGGCCCGGACCATCGCGTTCGAGGGCGGCATTCATCGTTGCGATACGTAGAGTTTCCGCCCCAAGGGGCGCAAGGTCCAAGACCAGCGCGCAAAGACAGGCGGCTAGGCGCGCTGCACATTCTCGAGTTCGGCCTGTGCGTAGGCGCGGCGGCGCTTGTCTTCGATCATCTGGGCGACCCGCCCCATGGCGATCCCGCGCATCAGAATACTTGCAGGTAGGAAAGCCCATGCCGTTGTTGTCCACACCAAGGTTTGCGGGCTGGACATAAAGGCCGGATCCACAAAATCCGATGCCGCCTTGATGGCCGCCGGAATCAAGAATGGCAGCAAACATCCTAACACAATGTTAAGACCTGAATCGCGCCGCAGGCGTTGCAGAACGTCGCCACCACCTGTCGGATCAAAGAACGGCAAGTTGACCCAAACATTGAACGCACCATTTCGCACCGGCCAGCCGAATCCGCGCACGAGCACGAGAAAGACGATCATCATGACAACGGACACCGAATAGGAAATTCCCGCCGCTATGCGCACGGTCGAGATCAGGGCAGGGTCGGCGCCATCCGGCATCATCAACACAACAAGCCGAACAGGTGAAAATGGGAAGTCGATCAACCCCCCGAGCATGGCACCGGCATTCGTGATCATGACCGTCCACCCGGTCGGGTCGGTTTGCCCCCGGCAGATCATGGAAAGAAGAACAACGGTCACGAACAAGCCAATAAAGCGCATACGATTGAACGGCGGCGCAAATCGAAACTCAATAAAGCTGGGATAGCGGCCATAGTATTCGATGAAGGTCATGCATGCGGCGAGGATGGCCAAGACCACCACGACCTGCGCGGTATCGGCCGCTGTATGCGGCAAGATAAGTGATGGTGTGGCCACCATCATACCAACCATGACTGCACGTAAAAGCGCGCTTGCCAGCTGCGAAACCACTGCCCATTTCCCTTCAAACTGGTCCGTCGCGATACGTCGCCGCGCCGTTGTTCCAACTTGACCCCGCTTGTCGTCGCGGATTGCCTCAATCTTGCCCAATTTTTGCCTACTTTCGCTATCCGGCTCAAGTCATTGTCTCACAAGACATTGATTTTCGGGCAATTTGATGGATTGGGTGGTGCGAGAATGCATCAATTCAGGCGCGAAAATCTGACGGCCTTGTGCGCGGGCACAATATATAGCGGTTCTCCAGCCTGCCGCTACTATAGACTACACCCTATTCGCTAAGAAACGGTTTACATATTGGTAAAATTAATGGCCGCCGCAGCAATAATTCCGCGGCGGCCACTCAAAAAAACAGGCCTTCGCCTAGACCCAAGGGCGCGCTGCGTCAGCTTGTTGCTCAAAACTGTCAATTGCAGGGCCTTTTTCCAAGGTCAGTGCAATGTCGTCCAGCCCTTCGAGCAAGCAGTGCTTTTTGAACGCGTCAATCTCGAAGGACACAATCTCACCATCTGATGTGGTGACGGTTTGAGCTTCAAGGTCCACAATCATCCGCGCGTTGGAGCCCTTTTCGGCATCTTTCATCAACATATCGACTTGCTCTTGCGGCAAAGCTATGGGCAGAATGCCGTTCTTGAAGCAGTTATTGTAAAAGATGTCGGCAAAACTGGGTGCGATCACACAGCGAATGCCAAAGTCCTTTATCGCCCAAGGGGCATGTTCGCGGCTGGAACCGCAACCGAAGTTATCCCCGGCAACCAGAATCTCCGCGTCGCGGTACTGCGATTTGTTCAGCACAAAATCCGGGATTTCATTGCCGTCGTCGTCAAACCGCATTTCATCGAACAGATTTTTGCCAAGACCCGATCGCTTGATGGTTTTCAAGAACTGTTTGGGGATGATCATGTCGGTGTCGACGTTGATCAACGGCATCGGTGCCGCGACACCTGTGATTTTTTCGAACTTTTCCATTACATCATCTCCCGAACGTCGGTCAGCTTCCCGGTGATGGCAGCGGCCGCCGCCATTTGTGGCGACATCAGATGCGTGCGCCCGCCGCGGCCTTGGCGGCCCTCGAAGTTCCGATTGGAAGTTGCGGCGCAACGCTCACCGGGGCTGAGTTGATCCGGGTTCATGGCGAGGCACATGGAACAGCCCGCGAGGCGCCATTCAAACCCGGCATCCTTGAAGATGTCGGCAAGGCCTTCGTCCTCGGCCTGAGCGCGCACAAGCCCGGAACCGGGCACGATCATGGCACGCAGACCTTCCTTGATCTTTTTGCCTTTCAGAATCTCGGCTGCGGCCCGCAGATCCTCGATCCGGCCATTGGTGCAGGAGCCGATGAAGACCGTGTCGATCTCGATATCACTGAGCTTCTGACCAGCCTCCAACCCCATATACTCCAACGCGCGCTTGGCGGCGTCCACTTTGCCACCGTCGAAATCGCTTGGATTCGGGACAGCATCAGTGATGGGCAGGACATCTTCCGGCGATGTGCCCCACGTGACAACCGGTGCGATGTCTTCACCTTTGATGGTGATCACCTTGTCCCAATGCGCGTCGTCATCGGAATAAAGCGTTTTCCACCACGCCATCGCGGCTTCCCATTGTGCGCCTTTCGGCGCATGCGGGCGGCCTTTGATGTATTCGAAGGTCGTCTCGTCCGGCGCGATCAAGCCTGCACGAGCCCCCCCTTCAATGGCCATGTTGCAGACGGTCATCCGCCCTTCCATCGAAAGCGAGCGGATCGCCTCGCCACAATACTCGATGACGTAACCAGTGCCACCGGCGGTACCGGTCTCACCAATCACCGAAAGGGTGATGTCCTTGGCTGTCACACCGGGGCGCAACTGCCCGGTGATCTCGACCTTCATGTTCTTCGATTTGGACTGAATCAGGGTCTGGGTGGCCAGCACATGCTCGACCTCGGACGTACCGATCCCATGGGCGAGCGCACCGAAGGCGCCATGCGTGGCGGTGTGGCTGTCACCGCACACAACGGTCATCCCGGGCAAGGTCCAACCCTGTTCAGGGCCGACGATATGCACGATACCTTGGCGCACATCGTTCACCGGATAGTAGTTGATGCCGAACTCCTTGGCGTTCTTATCAAGCGCCTCGACCTGAATGCGGCTTTCTTCGTTCTTGATTCCGTTCACGCGGTCCGGCGTCGTCGGAACATTGTGATCCGGCACCGCGATGGTGTTTTCCGGCTTGCGCACCTTTCGGCCCGCCATGCGCAGCCCTTCGAAGGCTTGCGGGCTGGTCACTTCATGCACAAGGTGGCGGTCGATGTAGAGAAGGGATGTGCCATCCTCGGCTTCGTGCACAAGGTGCGCATCCCAGATTTTATCATAGAGTGTCTTGGGGGACATTGGTCCTCTCCCGTTTTGGCGATCGAAAATAGGCTGAACAGCGGTCTGCGCGCCTCATAGGCGCGACAGTACCGTCATGGTCGCACCAAAGAAACGCCAAGGCAGGCGCGCGCGATCATCCATGTCGAAAATCCGTGTCATGCCCTGTCAGATACATTCGAAGCCTGAGTCTATCAAGGGGATTGCGCACCCACACTCGAAAGCCCCTTTCTTCTGGCCGCAAATATCCTGGGGGTGAATTGGCCAAAGGCCAAGAGGGGGCAACGCCCCCTGTACTCAATCAACCTGGGCACCAAAGGCGCTCAATTAAAGCGATCCGGCTTTAACCTGAAACAGCAGCGAAAGGCGGACCGCGTGCGACGATTGAGCGGAGTACTGCGTTTCGTGAAAATCTGTGATTCAGGTTTTTCGCGAAACGCTTTGGGTCAAGCTCCGTCAATCCGGGGCAAGCATATATCCTTCACCCCGAACTGTTTGAAGGTAGCGGGGCTGCTTCGGATCGGCTTCGATCTTGCGGCGCAGGCGCGTGATTTGCACATCCACCGCCCGTTCCTGAGCTTGTCCCTTGTCGCGGCCCAACTCCTCAACCAGCATTGCACGGCTGACTGGCTCACGCAGATTTTCCGAGAAGATACGCATCAATTGAACCTCGGTCGCGGTAAGGCGTACCGTTTCGTCACCACGCATCAATTCGGACCGCTCGATATCAAAACGGACACCACCCATTTGCAAGACCTTGGGGGCGGTCGCCTCGGTCTCAGGGTCTGGCATTCGCCTCAAGATGGCATTGATCCGAAGCAGCAGCTCCTTGGGTTCAAAGGGCTTGGCCAAGTAATCATCCGCGCCCGCCTCAAGACCACTAATCCGGTCTTCGGTTTCACCTTTTGCCGTAAGAAGAAGGATTGGTGTCGCAATCTTTTCTCGCAACGCTCGTGTCAGCGCGACGCCATCTTCGCCCGGCATCATCACGTCCAGCACGAGCATGTCAAACTCCAGCCCGGAAAGAATGCGTCTGGCATGTTCCGCATCGCGGGCAACGGACACAAGAAAACCGTGGCGCGCCAAGAACTTGCGCAGCAAACCGCGAATACGCTCATCATCATCCACGATCAGAAGGTGGGGCGCAGGTGCTGTCATGTGTCCTTTTCCCGGATAGCATGGTATTTTCGGCGCAAATCTGGATCCATCATGGCTTCCAAGACTTGCCGGAAACCGGCAACGGCTTCTGGGCCGGCTTCACGATAGGCCGCTCGCATGCGATTTCGCTGTGCATCCGAGAGCTTGCGTTCAAGGGATTTTCCCTCATCGGTCAAATGCAGGTTTCGCTCTCGCTTGTCCGAAGTGCCGACGTGGCTTTCGACCAAGCCGTCCTCGATCAGCGTCCGAAGGACCCTGTTCAGGGATTGCTTTGTAACGTCAAGAATACCCAGAAGGTTGTTCACCGTCGTTCCCGGACATCTGGAAATGAAATGGAGCGCTCTGTGGTGCGCCCGGCCGTAGGCGAGAGTGGCAAGGATGCGGTCAGGATCGGCGGTGAACCCGCGATAGGCGAAGAACATTGCCTCGATGCCCTGACGCAACTGTTCGTCGGTTAGAAAAAGGAGGGTCTCACCACCTTGGCGGTCCGGCATGCTGCATCCCTCTGAACTGGATCAAAACTTCCGATCATATTATGTCAGCTTTATTGACATTCCAAGAGCGAACTGGTAGCGAATCGCAGTTTTGACGCAATATTATGCCCACTTCGGACGTAATTTGCGCAACTTATGCAAAGCACACCCTTGCGGCGGAGAAAACCGATGACTGGCTATGATGATCGTGATGGCAAAATCTGGATGGACGGGCAACTTGTCGACTGGCGCGGCGCCAATGTCCATATCCTGACACATGCACTGCATTATGCCAGTTCGGTATTTGAGGGCGAGCGTTGTTATGATGGGAAGATCTTTCTGTCGCGCAAGCATTCGGAGCGGCTTTTGAAATCCGGTGATCTGCTGGATATGCCAATTCCCTATACCGTTGACGAGATCGAAGCCGCCAAGCGCGCCGTGCTGGACGCCAACAATCTTGAGGATGCCTATGTGCGCGTTGTCGCCTTCCGTGGTGCGGGCGAGGACATGGGTGTCGCCTCGGCTCGCAACCCTGTGCGCATGGCGGTGGCCGCTTGGGAATGGGGCAATTACTATGGTGACGCCAAGATGAAGGGCGCAAAGCTCGATATCGCCAAGTGGAAGCGGCCCAGCCCAGAGACAATCCCGACAGCCGCGAAAGCGGCCGGGCTTTACATGATCTGCACCATGTCCAAGCATGCCGCCGAAGCCAAGGGCTGTTCGGATGCGCTTTTCATGGATTACCGTGGGTACGTCGCGGAAGCCACGGGTGCCAATGTGTTCTTCGTGAAAGATGGCGAGGTGCATACGCCCGATCCGGATTCGATCCTCAATGGCCTTACGCGGCAAACCGTGATCGGGATGCTTGAAGAGCGTGGTATCAAAGTGAACGTGCGCCACATCATGCCCGAGGAACTGGAAGGGTTCGAACAGTGCTGGCTGACCGGGTCGGCCGCCGAGGTGACGCCGGTGGGCCAGATCGGCGATTACACGTTCGAGGTTGGCACGCTGACGCGCGAGATTGCCGAAGGTTACGAGAAGCTGGTTCGCAGCTAAGTGTCGGCCCGCCCTGACCTTCCCGCGTTCATCGAGGGCTATGGTCCGGTAACGCCATGGGACAGGGCGGCGTATCAACTCCCGGAACCCCGCGCCTCTAGGGCGTTTCGTACGCCATGCCGTTCAATCAGCTTGCTTGCCGCTCTTGAGGCGTCGGGGCTGTCGGATGGTGGAACTTTGTCGTTTCATCATCACCTAAGGAATGGTGATGCGCTGATGGTTGAAACCCTTGAGCTTTGTTCAAGGATCGGTCTGCGCGACCTCCATATCGCGCCGTCATCCATTTTCCCTTGTCACGCGCCGTTGGTCCGCTTGGTCGAACAGGGGGTGATTACGCGTATCACCACAAGTTATATGAACGGCCCGGTTGCTGATGCGGTCATGGCGGGAAAGCTCGCGACGCCCGCGGTACTGCAAACGCATGGTGGGCGCGCTGCCGCGATCGAAGATGGCAGGCTTGGGGTCGATGTCGCGGTCATAGCTGCACCGGGCGTGGATGCCGAAGGCAATTTGAGTGGCGCTATCGGGCGCGCGGCTTGCGGGCCTTTGGGGTACGCAATGGTTGACGCAGCGCATGCCAGGCACGTGATTGCCGTGACCGACATGCCAGATCAAGCCCTGCCGCGGACTTGCATCGCCGCGCACCATGTCGATCAAATTGTAAGGCTGGATAGCCTCGGGGACGCAAAAAAAATCGCCTCTGGATCAACGGCCCGAGTGCCGGGGCCGAAAGGCGACGGAATTGCGAACATGGCAGCGGAGCTTATCAGTGCGTCAGGGCTTCTTGCCCCTCAATTCTCGTTCCAGACCGGGGCCGGTGGAACTTCGTTGGCTGTGGCGCAAAAACTTGCGCCGATCATGGCGGAGCGGCGCGTTAAAGGGGATTTTGCCTGTGGCGGCATCACGGCACCTTTGGTGGAAATGCACAAAGCGGGCCTTTTTCGCGAACTGCGGGACGTCCAAGCCTTTGATCAGGTTGCTGTCCGTTCCTATGCAACCAACCCGTCGCATTTTGGCATCTCGGCTTCAGACTACGCCAGCCCAAAACGTGCCGATGCCGTCGCGCATCGTTTGAGTGTCGCGGTCCTTGGCGCGACGGAGGTGGACCGCGATCTGAATGTGAATGTGACCACCACCAGCGAAGGTCAGATCGTCGGTGGCTCAGGTGGGCACAGCGACATAGCCGAAGGCGCGCGCATGACCATTGTGACCACATCCGTGCAAAGCAAGTTCGGCCCGAAGCTCCTGAGCAACGTGCTGCATCGAACAACCCCCGGAACCTTCGTCGATGCAGTTGTCACCGAGGCGGGCGTGACCTTGGCCAGTGACCGTTGGCAGCATATCTCGAAAGACCTAGAGGAAGCGGGCATTCCCACGCTCTCGCGGCATGGTCTATTCGAATCCCATGGGGATACTAGGGTTCATGAACGTTCCGAAGGTCCGATCGTCGGGGTCAGTGAATACCGCGACGGCCGCGTGATTGACGTGATCCGTGGCAATTGAAAAGGCCGGGCGCATGGCCCGGTCTTTCTAGACGCCACCTCGACTTCGTTTAGCCTGGACTCAATCCGCGCAGACGCTCGGACCGTCGGCGGAGAAGTTCGACAGTCGTCAGCAGGCAAATCGAAATCACCACAAGGATCGTCGCCACGGCAAGGATGGTGGGCGAGATTTGTTCGCGCAGGCCGGTGAACATTTGCCAAGGAAGGGTTTTTTGTCCCGCGGACCCGACGAAAAGCACCACGACCACTTCATCGAAAGAGGTGATGAAGGCAAAGAGGCCCCCGGAAATTACGCCCGGCAGAATAAGCGGCATCTGCACACGGAAGAAGGTGGTCACAGGATCGGCACCCATGTTGGCGGCCGCACGCGTCAAGGAGCGGTCGAAGCCGACCAAGGTAGCCGTCACCGTGATGATCACGAAGGGAATACCAAGGGCCGCGTGGGCCAGAACGACGCCCCAAAAGGTGCCCTGCAAGCCAAGCCGCGAATAGAAGAAGTACATCCCCGCCGCCGAGATGATCAGCGGAACGATCATCGGTGAAATCAGGATTGCCATGATCGCGCGACGGAACGGAACATGCTCAGAGCTCAGGCCGATGGCCGCTAGGGTGCCGAAGCTGACCGATAGAAGCGTGGCAATCGGAGCAATGGAGACCGAATTCCACATCGCCTGTTGCCAGTCATCATTGGTAAAGAAGTCACGGTAGTGCTTGAGCGAATAGCCTTCGGGGTCAAGCCGCAGCATTTCCGGAGTGAAGGTAAAGAAGTCCTCGGCGTTGAAGCTAAGCGGCATCACCACCACGATTGGCGTAATCAGGAAGAAGAAGATCATCCCGCAGATCACCCGGAACAGGAAATGATAGAAGACCTGTAGTGATGTCGTATAAGGCGGCAATTTGGCGCGATAACGCCCCTCGCCCAGCCAGAAAATGAACCAGCCGAAGAACCAGCCAAAAGCAAGGCCGATCACGCCGCCCATGGGGCCGCCGAAAGCGAAACCGATTGCCGCGGTACCCAGCGTGGTAATCCAACGAGCCGTCTTTTCTTGCCGAAAAATCGTGAGGAAGATTAGGGCCAAGGTTGCGGCGATAATCGCGCCACCGACAACACCCAGAAGGCTGTTGCCCTGTGCGGTGCCCACGAAAAGGCCTGCGAAGGCCCCCGCTGCTGCAACCACAGGCCAAACAAAGGACACGGGTTTCGGTTCAATCATGGTAATCGTCATATCCGTTACCCCAGCTTCACGTTGTCGATGCCGACGATCTTGTCGTAGGCCCAGTAGAGGATCAGAACCGCCGCCAGCAGGATCGACCCCAAGGCCGCCGCCAAGCCCCAGTTAAGCGAGCTTGAGATGTGGTAGGCAATCCGGTTGGAGATGAAGGTACCTGTCGTACCACCGACGATTTCCGGCGTGATGTAGTAGCCAATGGCGAGGATGAAGACGAGGATTGACCCCGCGCCTATACCCGGCACCGACTGCGGGAAATAAACCCGCCAGAAGGATGTCCAGTTGGTGGCCCCAAGGCTGCGCGCCGCACGGACGTAGGACGGCGGGATCGTCGACATCACCGAATACATCGGCAGGATCATGAACGGTAGAAGGATGTGCGTCATTGCCACGATCGTACCGAACTGGTTGTTGATCATGATCAATCTGCTGGCGTCATCGACAAGGCCCAACCAGACCAGTGTATCGTTGATCACGCCTTGTTGTTGCAGCATCACCTTCCACGCCGACGTTCGAACCAGCAGTGACGTCCAGAAAGGCAGAAGCACGAGGATCATCAAAAGATTTGCTGAGCGCATTGGCAGGTTCGACAACAGGTAAGCCACTGGATAGGCCAACAAGATGCAACTGCCGGTGATCATCAGTGACATGAACAGCGTCCGCTTGAACAGCATGATGTAAATCTGCTGATTATCGGGGCGCGCTTCGGGACCGTCGGTCCCTTTCTGCATATCAATGGCGTTCAAGAAGTAGCCCGTGGTGAACGGCGGGCTGTAGACCTGAATGGTGCGCCAGTTGTCCGTGTCACCCCAATCCTCGTCCATTTCAAGAAAGGCTTCCTTGAACGCGATGTCCGGTTGCTCGGCCAACATATCTTGGGCAGCGCGCAATTCATCCGCGCCGAAACCACTGTATCCGGCAAGGTCCACGCCACGCTTGAGATCTTGCACCAAGGCGATCTTGACGGCCTCCCAGGGCTCTTCCTCGGCAACGACGTCTTCATCGGCAATAACTGTGAACAATGCAAAGGATGTGTAAGCACGTGCCGTATTCGGCAAAAGATCGGACATTTCCTGACCCGGCACAAAGCCGATGTCGCCACCAAAGTCATCGCTTGTGAGACTGGCCAGCCGGTCCCGTTCTTCTTCAAGCAGACCGCTGTTTTTCGCCGCGTCCTCGCCACCGCTCATGAGCGTGTACCAAAAACTCTCGTCCTCCCAAGCTTCGTTGAGGTCTTCGAGAGCGTCAATGTAGTCTTCGCCGATGTCATCGACGCTACGGCCCGATGAGCGGAAAAGCGAGGAAACGCCGGTTTCTTCATAATTCAGTCGCGTTCCAAGACGCGTGTGCTCCTTGGCCTCTGCGGCAAGGAACATATCGTAGTAAAGCGCCTCGTAGACCGCCTCGTCCGGGGCCTCATCAGAGATTCCATCCCAAGCCTCCAGTTGTTGGACGGTGCCGGGCAGCGTGTTGGAAACGATTTGGTTTTCGACCGAGCGGAAAAGCATATCCGCGATCGGCGCGATAAAGGTGACAAGAACAAAGATCAGCAGCGGCGCGATCAACCCGAGGGCGCGCAACTTCTGCCGTCTGAGCGCGCGATTCAGGCTTCGCTTCAGCGGTGTGCCGTCAGCGGCCAGAACCCGGCCGGTATCGGTGGTATCGCTCATCTTGTCCCCGTTTGTGATTTCTTTTTGTGGGATGAGAGGGCCGCGCACGGCCCTCTCGAATTATATCAAGCGACGGGCCGGATTATTGAGCCAGCCATGCTTGGAACTTTGCGTCGATGTCGTCGCGGTAGTCAGCCCAGAACTCATAGTTGTAGAGGAATGTGTTCTTGGCGTTCTCCGGGTCGGTCGGCATGTGCGGTGCCATGTCGATACCCAGGTCCGCGTGCTGACCAACCAGCGGTGCCGAGGAGGCACGGGCCGGGCCGTACGAGATGTACTTGGCCTGATCTGCAAGACGCTGCGTGTCGGTGGCGAAGTAGATGAAGTCAAGCGCACGGGCCAGACGCTCTTCGGGCAGGTTCGCCGGAATGATCCAACCGTCAAGGTCGAACACCTGAGCGTCCCACATCATCGCAACCGGCTGATCCTGCTCTTCGATCACGCTGAACAGACGCCCATTGTAGGTCGAGCCCATGAAGACTTCGCCATCGGCCAGAAGCTGCGGCGTGTCGGCACCGGCGGACCACCAGATCACGTCGTCCTTGATCTCGTCCAGCTTGTCGAGAGCCTGTTGTTGGCCTTCTTCGGTGGCAAGAACGTCATAGACTTCATCCTTAGCAACACCGTCACACAGCAAGGCCCATTCCATGTTGTTGATCGGGCGCTTTTCAAGGCTGCGCTTGCCGGGATAGGTCTCGGTATCCCAAACGTCGCAGATTTCATCCGGGGCGTCTACGCCCTCAGGGACCATGTCGGTGCGGTATCCAAAGGTGGTCGAATACACGATCTGGGGAATGAAGCAGTCGCTGACCAGAAGATCGCCGAAATCATCTTCTGCGGACGTCCCGTCTGGTGCTGGCGCCAGAACCTCATCCGGGTCGATCTCCATGGCAAGGCCCTCATCACAGAGGCGCATCGCGTCGGCCGCAACCACGTCAACCACGTCCCATGTCACATTGCCGGCTTCGTCCATGGCGCGCAGCTTGGCCACAGCCTCGTTCGAGCTTTCATCCCAGACCACTTCAAGGCCGTCATTCATCTCTTTGTAAGGCTCGGCGTAGGCGTTTTGTTGGCTGTCCTGATACGCACCGCCCCACGAGACGAGCGTCATCGAGTCCGCCATGTCTTCGGCGTGGGCCGCCACAGCAGTCACCGTCAAAGCAGTGGTAGCCATAAGGGTCTTTGTGAGTTTCATGTCATACTCCCAAGTATCATCCCGTTTTACATTTCGGGCCAAGTGTCACGGGTGAAAACAGCATGGCCTCAGGCTCATCACAGCCCGTCTGGGCTGTGAATACTGTTAAATTATACCGCGTCGAGGGCGCGGCAATCCTGCGGCAACCAACCAATTTCGACTTGCTGGCCAGGTTGCAGGCGCTGTTGGTCCGCCGAGTTTCGGGTCTTGATGATGAAATCGTCCTTGCCCGCAACCTTCAGACGCGTGCGGAAGACATCACCCATGTAAATGAACTCGGCCACCTCGGCCTTCAGCGTATGAGCGTTTTCGCCCAGCTTCGCCGTGTCCACCTCAACGCGCTCAGGGCGGATCGAAATGGTTGTGCGCTCGCCCGGTTTGCTGACATTCACGGGCTTGGCATCAATCAGTTCACCGTCATCAAGCTCAACCAACGCAAGGCCATTGTTGATTTCCTTGATGGTGCCTTCAAGCGTATTGTTCTCGCCGATGAACTGCGCGACGAAGCTGTTTTCCGGGCTTTCGTAAAGCTCATCGGGTGGCGCCAGCTGTTGAATGCGGCCATCGTCGAAGACGGCAACACGGTCGGACATGGTCAACGCCTCGGTTTGGTCGTGCGTCACGTAGACGGTGGTGATGCCCAAGTCATGCGCCAGATTCGTAATCTCGAACTGCATGTGTTCGCGCAACTGTTTATCGAGAGCACCTAATGGTTCGTCCATCAAGACAAGCTCGGGCTCGAACACCAGCGCACGCGCCAGCGCGACACGCTGTTGCTGACCACCCGAAAGCTGCGCCGGGCGGCGACCGCCAAAATCTCCCATCTGCACCATGTCGAGGGCACGCTTGACCTTGGCCTCGCGATCGGACTTGCCGATTTTGCGCACCTCAAGCGGAAAACTGAGGTTTTCGGCCACAGTCATGTGCGGGAACAACGCATAGTTCTGGAAGACCATGCCAATGCCGCGCTTGTGGGGCGGAATGTTGTTGATCGAGACACCGTCCAGCATGATCTTGCCGTGGGTCGCCGTCTCGAACCCTGCAAGCATCATAAGGCAGGTGGTTTTTCCAGATCCCGACGGCCCTAGCATCGTCAGGAATTCGCCCTTGGGCATGGAGAGGTTCAGGTCTTTGACGACGAGCGTTTCACCGTCATAGCTTTTCTGCACACGTTCAAATTCCACGAATGCATCGCGGTTCGCACTTTCGGCCACTTGCGGCTCCCTGTCGTTTGTTACTCGTGATTGCTTCACGTTAGCACCGGACTAAAACGGCAAACTTCTTGGCTTGCAAGCCCATTTCATAGGAAATTGAGAGTTTCCGATCTCAGCAGGAGAAATGACCAAAAATTCAGCCCTAGTTGGCAAAAACGCCCCGCGATTTTCCCATCGCAGGGCGTTTGCATTGTTTAGCGATTGCTTCGAAAACTGTCGGACGGGGTTACCCCAGAACGGATTCCGCTGCTTTCACGGTCTTGGCGACCACCTCATCTGCCTCCGATTGCGTCAGGCAGAAGGGCGGCGCGAATCCAAGAATATCACCCTGCGGCATTGCCCGCGCGATGATGCCTTCAGAGGCAAGCGCCGCCGCGATCTGGGGGCCGACCTTCTCGGACGCATCAAAGAAGGTTCGGCTGTCCTTGTCCTTCACGAATTCCACGGCACAAAGCATCCCCTCGCCACGCACCTCGCCGACATGGGCGTGATCGCCCAAGGCCTCGGTCATGGTCTTGTTGATATAGCCGCCGACAGTGCGATTGTTGGCAATCAGGTCCAACTCATCCAGAAGTTTGAGGTTAGCCACACCAGCCGCCGCCCCGATGGGGTGCGCCGAATAGGTCCAGCCATGGCCAATGGGGCCGTTTTCGTCGGTGCCTTGTTCCAGCACTTTCCACATCTTATCCCCGACAATGGAGCCAGACAGCGGCGCATAGGCCGAGGTCAGGCCCTTGGCGATGGTGATCAGGTCAGGCTCCAGCCCATAATGATCCGAGCCGAACATGGTGCCCAGACGGCCAAAGCCGGTCACGACCTCGTCGGCAACAAGCAGGATATCGTGTTTTTTGAGTACGGCCTGAATGGCCTGCCAGTATCCAGCGGGCGGCGGCACGATGCCCCCGGTGCCCAGAACCGGCTCCCCGATGAATGCGGCGATGGTGTCCGCGCCTTCGCGCTCGATCATGGCCTCCAGTTCATCCACACAATGCTGCACGAATTGCTCTTCGGTCTGATCAAGGTCGTCACGGCGGAAATAATACGGTGCTTCGGTGTGGATCACCTGCGCAAGCGGCAGGTCGAATTTCTTGTGGAACAGTTCCAGCCCGGTCAGCGACCCGGTCATCAGGCCCGAACCATGATAGCCGCGCCACCGCGAGATGATCTTCTTCTTCTCAGGGCGGCCAAGGATGTTGTTGTAGTACCAGATCAGTTTGACGTTGGTCTCGTTCGCGTCCGAGCCCGACAGGCCAAAGTAGACCTTGCTCATGTTTTTGGGCGCGCGGTCCATGATCATCTTGGACAGGGTAATGCTCGCCTCGGTGCCATGGCCCACATAGGCGTGGTAATAGGCGAGTTCCTTGGCCTGTTCGGCGATCGCATCGGCAATGTCCTGACGTCCATATCCCACGTTCACACAATAAAGACCCGCGAAAGCATCCAGCAGCTTGTTACCGTCGCGGTCTTCGATGTGGCAGTTGGTGCCGCCGGTGATCACGCGATTGGGGGCCTCGCCACGGGCAAATTGCGCCAGATGCGTCGAGGGATGGAAAAAGTTATCGCGATCCCATTGGTCCAGTTGGTCGTTCTTCAGCATTGTCTTTCCTTTCGTATGATCCCGGTGCCGGAATTTTCCTAAAATTCCGGACCGAAATCTTTGCAAGATTTCGTCCGCTCACGCCCAATCGCGGCAGACGTATTTGATCTCCATGAATTCTTCCATGCCCTTGCGGGCGCCTTCCCGGCCGAGGCCCGATTGCTTGACCCCGCCAAAGGGGATCGGCGCGCCGGTGACCTTGGTGCGGTTCACCGCCACCATGCCGAATTGCAGGGCGCGCGTCACGCGATAGATGCGGCGCGGGTCATGGCTGTGCAGATAGGCGACAAGGCCGTACTCGGAGTCATTGGCGCGGCGCACTACCTCTTCCTCGGTGTCAAAAGGCGTGATCGCGGCTACCGGACCAAAGGTTTCCTCGTGCATGATGGCCGCGTCCTCGGGCACATCGGTCAGGACTGTTGCCTGATAGAACAGCGGGCCCAGATCGTCGCGCTGACCGCCACACGCCAGCTTGGCACCTTTCGACAGAGCGTCTGCGACATGCTCTTCCTGCTTCTGCACTGCTTTTTCGTTCATCAAAGGCCCAAGATCGGGGTCGTCCATCCCCTTGCCCAGAGTCAGCGCCTTGGTTGCTTCGGTGAACCGCTCGCAGAATTCTTCATAAATCGCCCGTTCCACATAGATACGGTTGGCGCCAAGGCAATCCTGCCCGGTGGTCGCCCATTTCGCGCCCATCGTCTCCTCGATCGCGATATCCATATCGCTTCCCTTGAAGACGATCACCGGCGCATGGCCACCCAGCTCCATGACCAATCGCTTCACCGTATCGGCGGATTGGCGATAAAGCAGTCGACCGATCTCGGTCGAACCGGTGAAAGACAGGGCGCGCACGCGTTTGTCTTGTGTCCATGGTTCGACAATGGTGGATGCCTTGCCGGTCAAGATATTGAACACCCCGGCGGGAATGCCCGCGCGCTCGGCCAGTTCGGCCAAAGCGAGCGCCGAATAGGGTGTTTCGCCCGAGGGATGCGCGACAATGGTGCAGCCCGCCGCCATGGCCGCCGCCGCTTTGCGGGTCAGCATCGCGGCCGGGAAATTCCAAGGCGTAATCAGCGCGGCAACACCCACGGGTTCCAGCCAAAGCTCGACCTCGGCATCAGGTAGGTGGCTGGTGACACCCTCGACATTCGGGCGCTTGGCCTCCTCGGCATAGTATTCGACGAAGCTGGCGGCATAGTCGATCTCACCGAGTGCTTCCGACAGGGGCTTACCCTGTTCCAGAACCATGATCCGGGCCAGATCCTCTTTGTGTTCCAGCATCAAATCGAACCACCGGCGCAGAAGAGCAGACCGATCCTGCGGGAGGGTCATGGACCAATCCGGAAACGCCGCTTGCGCAGCGTCCACCGCCGCCTTCGCCTGAGTGGCGGAAAGGCTGGCCACATCCCCAAGCATCGCGCCATCTGCGGGGTTGGTCACTGTAATGGTGGCGTTGTCGTCCCCCGCCGTCCACTTGCCGTTCACATAAGAGAAATTGCGGACAAGCCGGGTGTCGGTCACACCATTGCGGGTCCAGATTGCTGAATCAGACATAAATCTCCCTCCTTTTGAGGAGGAGATATCTGTTTAGCGGCAACGGTTGGGGCTGAACTTCATCGGTATTTCAGAAGTTTCTTCTTCAAATGCGCCAGTTGACAGATGATTCACTCTGCAAGTTCCGCAATTGGCGGCATGGAAGGGGATTTTACCGGCTTGGTCACGATGTAGGTAAAGTACCGCGCAAGCCCGATGCGCGCCTCCAGCATCTCGTCGATCAGGCGTTGATAGCTGTCGATATCCGTGGTCACGATCTGCATCAGGTAATCGAACCCTCCGCCCAGCGCCCAACAGGCAGTCACCTCGTCAAAGTGTTGCACACTTTCCTCGAAGGCTCGGAAGCTGGCCGGAGTATGATCGGCCAACTCCGCCGCAACAAAGACGGTAACATGCGGCCCCAGCTTCTTCAGGTTCAGCCGCGCGTTATAACCCTCAATGATCCCCGCCTCCTCCAACTTTCGCAGGCGTTCCCAGCAGGGACTGGCCGACAGGCCAACACGCTCGGCCAATTGTGCCTTGGTGATGCGGCCATCCTTGGAAAGCACCCTCAGGATGGCAAGGTCACGATCATCGAGTTTCAGCATGCCTTTTCCATCAAAGCTCCAAACAACTTTGCAAGTACGGCAACCGCGCCTGCGCCGCTGCAACGCGGGCCACGTCCACCTCGGCCGAGATCAGGCCTTCGCAGCCCGGACCGACAACCGCCACGTCCTGCCCATCCGGCGCCACGATACGCGAACCGCCAAAGAAGGCCAATCCGCCCTCTTCGCCCGCGTGATCGGCATAGGCAAGCCACACACCGTTCTCCAAGGCGCGGGTCGGCACCATCTTTTCGGCAACAACGCCCCAATCCGTCCCCAAAGCCGTGGGCACCAGCACCAGATGCGCGCCGCCTTGTGCGGCTTGGCGCAGGCTTTCGGGGAACTCAACTTCGTAACAGATGATGATCGCCACACGCAGGCCACCCAGATCAGCGAAGGTGGTAGATGGGCCTTTGGCAAATGTTGCCACCTCGAAACTTTGTGGCGAAGGAAGGCGCTTACGGTGATTGGCCAAAAGCGTGCCCGAGGCGTCAATCAGGGCGGCAGAGTTATACAGCACCTCCCCTGCCAGCTCGGGATAGCCAAAGGCAATGGCCGTGCCATGATTGCGGGCAAGCGTTGCCATGGCCTTTGCAAAGGGGCCATCAGCGGCCTCGGACAAAGCGCCATAGTCGAGCGTCGGATTATAGCCTGTCGGGAACAGTTCTGGGCATAGGACCAGATCAAGCCCCTGCCCGGCAATACGCTTCTCCAGCTTTGCCAGACGGTCTGCCGCGGTCAGACCTGCGTCTTTACACTGATAAACCCCAAGCTTCATGCAGAGATGACCGTTCCGGCGGGGCTATCCTTGAGCATCTGGTAAACGTGGCTGGCAATCGCGGTGTCCTGCGCGCCGGTGCCGGTGAGGTCGGCGATCGTGATGTCCTCCTCGCTCTGTCGACCCGGGGCTTGCCCGGTGATGACCTGCCCAAGTTCAGCGGGAATACCGCGATCCCAAAGCCCGGCCTCTTGCGCGCTGCGCAGCTCGCCCAGTTTCTCGGTCTGGCTGACGCGGTCGGCGACATAAAGATCGGCCTGCATCAGGGCCTTCGGATCAATCTCGTTTTTACCCTCCTGATCCGACCCCATGGCAGTGATGTGCAGGCCCGGATGGAGCCATTCGGCCTTCAAGACAGGCTCGCGCGCCGGGGTGGTGGTGACAACCAATTGGCTTTGCGCCACCAGTTCGGCAGGGTCAGATACCGCTTGCGCCTCGATCCCCAATTGCGCCGCCATATCCTCGGCGCAGGTTTGCGCCTTGGCGGCATCGCGCCCCCAGACTAGCAAGCGCTTGAAGGGCCGGACCAGATGCGCCGCCTGCATTTGCAGGCGGGCCTGCACCCCGGTTCCAATGACACCAGCAGTTTCCACGTCTTGCGGGGCAAGGTGGCGCGCGGCCACGGCCCCGGCAGCAGCGGTGCGAATATCGGTGAGATAACCATTGTCGAGGAACAGCGCCTGCACCAAACCCGTCTGCGCCGAGAACAGGATCATCAGACCATTCAGTGACGGCAAGCCCAGCTTTGGGTTGTCGAAAAATCCGGGGCTCACCTTGATAGCAAAGCCCTCGAACCCCGGAATATAGGCTGTTTTTACGTCCACCTCGCCATTGGCGGCCGCTAGGTCCATCGACAGGATCGGCGGCATGACAACCTCACCCCCGGCGAGGGCGGTGAAGGCCTGTTCGACAACATCTATGGTTTCGATGTCCAACCCAACAGAGGCACGCAAATCGGCCTCGGTCACGATACGGATGTCATGCGGCATAGGGTGTTCCTTTCACGATCGTATCACCAAGTTGGATATCTTGGCCTGTCATGATGCGGGTAAATGTTGCCATATCCAGATTGCGGCCCGTAATGATCGTGGCCGTAGGGCCATCCAGCGTGACCTTGCCCGTCAGCACAGCCGCCAAACCGACTACACAGGCCCCTTCGGCAACGATGCGATCCTCGTAATAAAGCACCTGCATGGCGTGATAGATTTCATCTTCCGTCACCAAGACGATCTCGTCCAGAAGATCGCGGCACATTGGGAAGCTGAGCTTGTTCTGCATACCGATCCCGCCACCGAGGGAGTCTGCCAGACTGGCCACCTCTGGCACCTCAACCGGGTGGCCTGCCTTGATGCTTTCATACATCGCCGCGCCGCGGTCCATGGTGATGCCGATGACACGTATATCGGGGTTGATCGACTTCGCGGCAAGCGCGACACCGGCGGCCAATCCACCGCCCGATAGCGGCACAAGAAGGGTTGTAACATCCGGACGAGATTGAAGAATTTCCAATCCGATGGTCCCCTGCCCCGAGATCACCAGCGGGTCGTCAAAGGGGGAAATTTCAACAAGGCCTTCCTCGGCCACTAGGCGATGAGATTCGGCCAAGGCGTCATCCTGACTGCGGCCTTTGATGGCCACCTCGGCCCCCAGAGCCTTGATCCCGTCGACCTTGGCCTGCGGCACCAGCTCCGACATGCAGATCACGGCGCGCATGCCGCGTTCATGTGCCGCAAAGGCCACGCCGCGCCCGTGGTTGCCGGTTGAGCAACAGGTGACACCCTTGGCATCTTGCACACCGGCCACGGCATTGTAGGCTCCGCGCAGTTTGAAAGCGCCGATGGGCTGCATGTTTTCCAATTTCAACAGGAATTCTGCGCCCGCCTTGTCGGACATGAAGGGGGACGGGACCAAGGGGGTGGCATCGGCCACGCCGCGGATGACTTTGGCCGCGGCATAGATATCGGCCAGAGTTGGCTGCATTGATCTCTCCCTGTTTTACTTTTGGGCAGCTTTGCCTTGGCGGACGGTAGCGTCAAGCACGAGCAATGAAATTTCCCAAAAGCGACATGAAGTGCCGTTTTTCTTGGGGCAAACAAGGACATAGCACAGACTATGTGGGGAAACCCGACAGTGAGGATGCAAGATGATCCATAAGGACCTACCCTTTTCGCAAGGTGAGTTTGATCGCCGGTTGGACAAGACGCGCAAGGCCATGGAGGCCAAGGGCGTGGATGTTCTGTTCGTCACGGACCCGTCGAATCAGAACTGGCTGACAGGTTATGACGGCTGGTCATTTTACGTCCATCAGGGTGTGATCGTGCTGCCGGATGCCGACCCGGTCTGGTGGGGGCGCAACCAAGACGCTAATGGCGGTGTGCGCACCGTCTGGATGACCGATGACCGGGTGATGGGCTACGCGGACAACTATGTCCAATCAACCGAGCGCCACCCGATGCAGGACCTCGCCGAACGCCTGCGCGGCATGGGCGTCGATGCCAAGCGCATCGGTGTCGAGATGGATAATTATTATTTTTCGGCAAAGGCTTACGCGGTTTTGCAAGCCGAGCTTCCCAACGCCACATTCGTCGATGCCACGGCCCTCGTGAACTGGCAGCGTGGTGTCAAATCCGAAGAGGAACTGGCCTTCATTCGCAAGGCGGCGGCGATTAGTGAGAAGATCGTGGATGGCCTTTTGGAGCGAGTCGAAGTGGGGGTGCCGAAGAACGAGGTGGTGGCCGAAATCATGCGCGATGGCATTCGTGGCGTGGAGGGCGCTTGGGGCGATTACCCGGCGATCGTGCCGCTTCTGCCCTCGGGGTCGGATGCCGCCGCGCCGCACCTAACATGGGATGGTCGCGACTTTGCTGAGGGCGAGGCAACTTTCTTCGAGATTTCAGGGTGTTACCGCCGCTATCACGCCCCGTTCTGCCGGACGCTTTTCCTTGGCAAACCGCCGCAGTTCATTCTGGACGCGGAAAAGGCGCTGGTCGAAGGGTTAGAGGCCGGTTTAGAGGCCGCGCGGGCCGGAAACCGGGCCTGCGACATCGCCAACGCCTTGGCGCAACCGCTTGAAAAGGCTGGCATTGAGCGCGGGGCGCGCTGTGGCTATCCCATCGGCCTCAGCTATCCGCCGGACTGGGGCGAGCGCACCATCAGCCTGCGGGCCGACGATGATTCCGTGCTGGAGCCGGGGATGACTTTCCATTTCATGCCAGGGCTTTGGATGTCGGATTGGGGGCTTGAGATCACCGAGTCCATCCTGATCAAAGAGGATGGCCCGGCGGAAACTTTCTGTGACAGGCCACGAAAAATGTTCGTGAAGGACTGATCTGGTTAACCTTTTGCGTTTTGTACAGGTTGCACAGATTCCCCCCGCGTTTTGTACAGAACGCGGGGGTTTTCGTTTGGGTATGTACAAGTTGTACATAATGCGGCGCAGTTGGTACGAGTCGTACAAAGTTGGCGGAGTCGGGAAGGCGGTGCGCAATGAATGCGCACCCTACGGGCGGGTGTTTAAGACCTTGGAAACCTCTTTGTGGCGAACTGGAGCAAGCAGGACGCGAAGGAGGACCGTTCAGACCACTTGCCAAAGCTGGAACAGCAGACCCACCGTGAAGGCCCCCGAAAGGGACAGCGCAATGTAGAGCGCGAAGACCGAGGGGCGGGCCAGCGCCCAGACGGCCATGGCCGCCGGGATCGAGGTGACGCCACCGGCCACGAGAAAGGCCAGGCCCGCACCGGGGGCCATGCCCTGTTCGATCAATCCACCGACCAGCGGCAGGGCGGCGTAGCCATTCAGATAGGCCGGCACGCCAACGAGGGTGGCCGAGATGATCGGTAGTAGGCCAGTGCCGCCAAGGGCGGCGGTGACCGTTGCGGCGGGAATCCACGCCAGCATCAGGCTTTCGATCAGGAAGGCGAGGGTTAGCCATTTGGCGAGAAACAGCGTGGTGTCCCATGCGACGCGGGCGAATTTACTGAGGCGCTCGGTTTCCTGCCAGAAACGCCAGACGACGGGATTGGGCGCGCGGACAGCGGAGGCACCGCAGCCGCCGTTGCCGATGCCGTCGCGCACGGGATTGGTGAGGCCACCGCCACGGGCGAGAAGGTGAACGATTGTACCGCCAAAGATGCCAAGGCCGATGGCGGCCAAGGTTTTCGCAACGGCGAATTCAAAGCCCAAAACGCCCGTGGTGAGGACGAACATCGACGGGTCCATGATGGGGGAGGCGAGCCAAAAAGCCATGACGGCAGAAAGTGGGACGCCCATGGCAAGCAGGGCGGCGATAAGGGGGATCACCCCGCAGGAGCAAAAGGGCGAAAGCCCCCCGGCCAAAGCGCCCAGAAGGATCATCAGCGCAGGCGCGCCAGTGAAGGCGCGGGCGATGAGGTTATCGGCGCCGGTGGCCCCGGCCCATGCGGCGATACCGATGGAAAGCAGAAGGTAGGGCGCGGTATGCAGCAGGGCCTTTGCGGTGAATGTGGCGCTTTCAGTGGCCTGTGGTGTGTCGAAGATGGCAAGGGCCAGCAGGATCAGAGCCGAAATGAGCCAAATCCGATGCTCGGACCACAGCCGTTGCAGGGGCGAAGCGGGCTTGGGTGCGCAGCAGGTGGCTTGTTCGGTCATTCGGTGGCCTCTGGTGTCTTTAAGGTGACGCCGACGCAGCATTCGGAGTTGAGGAAATCGACCACGCCGTGCATGGCCGGGTAATCGACGCGGTTGACCACCTCGCGCCCCCGTTTGTCTTGTTTGACGAGGCCGGCCTCGACGAGGGTGGAAAGGTGATGCGCCAAGGTGGAAGGGGCGATGCCTAGATGTGCGCCGATGTCACTGATCCGCAGGCCATCGTCACCGGCTTTGACCAGCAGGCGGAAGATCGACAGGCGGGCGTCGTGGCCGAGGGCGGCAAGGGCGCGGGCGTTGGGGGATGTTGTGCTCATGTCGGAAACATAACTATAAACCTAGTTTTGTAAAGGTTTTTGATTGGCCGCGTCAAAGGCGACACGCACGGCGGCGATTGGGCCGGTTCAAAATGAGAATTACGGTTAAGAGGCGGTGCGCAGAAACTGCGCACCCTACGGCGCTTCAGAGAATCGACAGGCAAAGAAAAAGGCGCGGGGCTAGCCCCGCGCCTTTTGGCATTTCAACCTCTGAATCCCGCTTACTTGTCGCGAAATTGCGGTTCGCGTTTTTCGACGAAGGCAGACATGCCTTCCGATTGGTCCTCGGTCGCGAAAAGCGAGTGGAAGACGCGCCGTTCGAACAAGAGGCCTTCGCGCAGTGTGGTCTCGTAAGAGCGGTTGACCGCCTCTTTCACCGCCATGGTGGTGACCATGGATTTCTCGGCGATTTTGTCGGCGGCGGAGCGCGCCTCCTCCATCAGCTTTTTGGCGGGGACAACGCGCGAGACAAGGCCGGAGCGTTCGGCCTCATCCGCGTCCATGAAGCGACCCGTCAGGTTCATGTCCATCGCCTTGGATTTGCCGATGAAGCGGGTGAGCCGTTGGGAGCCGCCGAGGCCCGCCATGACGCCGAGGTTGATCTCGGGCTGGCCGAATTTGGCGGTGTCCGAGGCAATGATGAAATCGCACATCATCGCCAACTCGCAGCCCCCGCCCAGCGCATAGCCGGAAACGGCAGCAATGATCGGCTTGCGGACGCCCATGATGGCTTCGCTCTCGGGGCCGAAGAGGTCTTCGGTGAAAACATCGACGAATCCCTTGCCGCTCATCATCTTGATGTCGGCCCCGGCGGCGAATGCCTTGTCGGAGCCGGTGAGGATGATGCAACGCACCTTGTTGTTTGCCTGCGCCTCTTTCAACGCCTTGCACAACTCGCTCATCAACTGATCGTTGAGGGCGTTGAGGGCATCCGGGCGATTGAGTTTGATAAGGGCGACGTGGTCTTCTATTTCGACGATGATCGTCTCATAGGCCATGAAATCTGCTTTCGCTTGTTTCAGTCAGAATGGATTCCTTACCACTGTTGGCGGGGCGTTCAACCTTATCTTTGACATAAGGGGCAATAGAAACTGGAGCGGCCCGATTGCACGATGCGCTTCACCGTACCTGCGCAGCCGGGTTTGCGGCAGGGGTGGCCCTCGCGATCGTAAACGTCAAAAGCGTGTTGAAAATAGCCAAGTTCACCGTCTGCTTGGCGAAAATCGCGCAGGGACGACCCGCCGGCGGTGATCGCGTCGGTCAGCACATCGCGGATGATCGGGACGAGGGCGGCGGCGCGTTGGCCCGAGAGGTTTTTTGCCCGGCGTTTGGGCGAAATCCCGGCGCGGAACAGGGTTTCGCAGACGTAAATGTTGCCCAAGCCTGCAACGATTCGCTGGTCCAGCAGCGCCGATTTGATCGGCGTGTTGCGGGTTTTGAGGGCGGTAGCGAGGGAGAGGCCGTCGAATGCATTGCCCAGCGGTTCGGGGCCGAGTTTGGCCAGAAGTGGGTGATCCTCGGCGGTTGCGGTCTCGATCAGGTCCATAGCACCGAAGCGGCGGGGATCGTTGAAGATGATGCGCGCGCCGTTTTCCATATCCAAAACAACGTGGTCGTGTTTCTCGGGCGCGGGGTGCTCATGATGGAAGCGGCCAAGCGGATCGCCCGAAACGGTCATCCGGCCCGACATGCCAAGGTGAATAAGCAGGGTTTCCCCGCTGGAGAGGTCGGCGAGGATGTATTTCGAGCGGCGGCGCAAGGTTTGCACGCGTTGCCCCGTCAGGCGCGCGGCCATGTTTTCGGGGAAAGGCCAACGCAGATCGGGGCGGTTCACCTGTGCTTTTTCGATCACGGCGCCCTCCATCGCGGGGGCGAGGCCGCGGCGCACTGTCTCAACCTCGGGCAATTCGGGCATGGTTTGGTCCTGTCGTGGTGCGGGTGCATTGTAACCCCCGCCTTGCGCCCTATAAGAAGGGCGAGAGAGTTGAACGGCAAGGCCTCGGTGCGACCATGAGTGAGAAAACCACCCATTTCGGATTTCAGGACGTGCCAGAGGGCGAGAAAGCGGGCCGCGTGCGCGGCGTGTTCGGATCGGTCGCGTCAAAGTATGACGTGATGAACGATGCCATGTCTTTCGGGATTCACCGTATCTGGAAAGATGCGATGATGGATTGGCTGGCCCCCCGGCCCGGGCAGGGGTTGTTGGACGTGGCGGGTGGCACGGGCGATATTTCCTTTCGGTTCCTCAAGCGCGCCGGCGCTGGCCATGCCACGGTTCTGGACCTGACCGAGCCTATGTTGGTGGAGGGTCGCAAGCGGGCCGAGGCGGAGGCCATGGCCGACAGCCTTGATTGGGTGGTCGGCGATGCGATGGCCCTGCCCTTTGAGGACAACACCTTTGATGTTTACACCATCAGTTTCGGGATCAGGAACGTGACCCGGCCCGAGGAGGCCTTGGCCGAGGCATACCGGGTGCTGAAACCCGGCGGGCGGTTGATGGTTCTGGAATTCAGCCAGATCCCCAACGAGTTGATGCAATGGGCCTATGATCTCTATTCCTTCCACATCATCCCCCGCATGGGGCAGGTGATTGCCGGGGATCGGGACAGCTATCAGTACCTGGTGGAATCGATCCGCAAGTTTCCGGATCAGGAGACTTTCCTTGGTATGATGCGCGGGGCGGGGTTTGAGAATGCGAAATATCGCAATCTGAGCCTTGGGATCGCCTGTTTGCATTCGGGCTGGAAGATTTAAATGCGCGGACCGCATAATATCCTGCGCCTGATCCGAACCGGGGCCACCTTGGAGCGCACGGGCGCCATGGGCGTTGTCATGGAGGCGATGGACGCGCCGCCGCAGGTGCGCGCAATCATGCGGTTTCTGGCGTGGCCGTTTCAGTGGTTGGGGTACAAGGGAGACCCCGAGATGCCGCCCGCAACACGGGCGCTGACCGCGCTTGGCCCCGCCTACATCAAGTTCGGGCAAATCCTTTCGACGCGACCCGACCTGGTGGGGGATGATCTGGCCACGCAGTTGCGGGTGCTTCAGG
>DATFKJ010000190.1:0-5746 GCA_035268705.1 Roseovarius sp.
CTGGCCAGCACCATGATGCGCGCCAGATTGCCGTGATGATAGGCTGGCAGCACGAATTGAAGCGCGAAAAGAAGCGCAAGCAGGCCAAGGTGCAAGCCAATGATCCGGCCTGTCTCGCTCATGCGGAGCGTGTCCCGAACAAGCCCTGCGGGCGGAAGACAAGGACGAGGCCGACCAGAAGCGTCGCCAGGATCTTGGCCAGTGTCGGTGAGAAGAAGACCGAAATGATACCGTCGGACAGCCCGATAAGAACGGCCGCCAGAACCGTGCCGGGCAGGGAGCCAAGGCCACCGATGATGACCACGATGAACGACAAAAGCAGCGGGTCCGCACCCATGAGGTAGTGCGCTTGCTGGATTGGTACGATGAGGACCGCAGCCAAGGCGGCCAATCCCGCGCCCATGCCGAAGACAAGGGCATAGACGCGTTCCACCGGAATCCCGAAGGCCAATGCCATTTCGCGGTCCGCTTGGGTCGCGCGCATGAGCAGGCCCGCGCGTGAGCGCGTCATCAAGACCCAGACCCCTGCCAGCACGGCGGCGGCGGCCCCGATCACGGCGAGTTTGTAGGAGGTCGTGGAAAGGCCCCAAGGGTAATAAAACTCAAGACCGTTGTCGCCAAACTCGAACCAAGGCAATGCGATGCGTTGATTGAACGGTGCTTCGACAGGGCGGGCCTCGGGGCCGTAGGTCATCAGCGTGAGTTGCTGGATCATGTAAAGCAAACCGATTGTGGCGACGATCGTGCGCTCGGGGTCGTATTCGATCCGTTTGAGAATCGTCATGTCGGCCACGACGGCGATGACGCCGACGAAGAGTGGCGCGACGACAAGAGCCAGTGCAAATCCGAGGGCGGGATGCCCGCCGAAGGATTGGGCCACGTACCACGCGATGACGGCACCCAACATAAAGAACTCGCCGTGGGCGATGTTGACCACGCGCATGACACCGAAAACAAGCGACAGGCCGACAGCCGTCAAAGCCAGCACGGCGGCTGTGACCGCGCCTTCAAGCGATGCGAGCAGGATATAAGGACCAAGTTCCATGTCGATACAAGGATTGACCCGAAGCGCGGCCAAAGGGCAACCCAAATGTTGCCCGTGATGCACGTTGACTTTTGAGGGTGGCTGCCCAAACGTTATGAAGGAACGTGGGATGGTACTGGTATGGGGCAGGACAGAACGGGCATTGTCGCGGGAATCGACGTTGGTGGCACGTTCACCGATCTTGTTCAGCTTGACGAAAAAAGTGGCGAGGTTCGCTTGGCCAAGGTGCCCAGTAGCCCGGACAATCAGGCGTTCGGTGTCATGGATGCTCTTGCCACGGCCAAGTGTGATTTGGCCGCACTCGATTTGATCGTTCACGGGACGACCACCACGACGAATGCGGTTCTTGAACGCAAGCTAAGCCGAACGGGCTTGATCACGACGCAGGGTTTTCGCGACGTCCTGGAGCTGGGACGTCGGACGCGACCGCAAGCCTATGGAATGACCGGGCGGTTTGAGCCGATCATTCCGCGAAACCTGCGATGTGAAGTGCCCGAACGTATGGATTCTTCGGGCGAGGTGCTGGTTCCGCTTGATGAAAACGCAGTCGTGGAAGCCGCGAAGGTCTTGCTGGATGCAGGGTGTGAGGCTGTGGTCGTGCATTTTTTGCACGCCTATGCGAACCCGGAACATGAGCGCCGAGCGGGTGAGGTGCTGTCAAGTGTATGGTCCAATGCACATATCACGCTTGGCCATGCGATTTTGCAGGAATCGCGTGAGTTCGAACGCGGTGTCACCGCGGCGGTCAACGCGAGTGTCCAGCCCATTCTGGATAGGTATTTGGCGCGGTTGTCCGATGAATTGAGCGCAAGCGGCTATGACCGCGATATCTTGGTGATGAATGGAAACGGCGGCATGGTGTCGTCCCGTTTGGTCGCGCGGGAGGCGGCCAAAACGGTGATGTCGGGGCCTGCGTCCGGTGTCATGGCCGCGGCCTATACCGGGCGGTTGGCGGGTATGCCCGATCTCATCACCTATGACATGGGCGGGACCTCGACCGATGTGTCGTTGATAAGAGGCGCGGAGCCCGCAGTATCGAATGAAATCGAGATCGAGTATGCGATGCCTATTCATGTTCCGATGGTCGATGTTCGGACGGTCGGGGCTGGAGGCGGATCAATCGCGCGTGTCAATGAAGCGGGACTCTTGGAAGTGGGGCCGCATAGCGCAGGGGCCGATCCCGGGCCGATTTGCTATGGCAAAGGTGGCCGGGACCCGACGATTTCCGATGCGAACCTGATCCTTGGGCGTCTTGACCCTGCACAACTGGCGAAGACCGGGAAGATTGCCCCCGACATGGTGGCGAAACGATTTGCCGAAAAGCTGGCCGGGCCCTTGAATCTGGACGTGACCGAGGCCGCCGAGGCTGTGATCCGGTTGGCCAATACCAAGATGGCGGGCGCTATTCGCATGGTTTCGCTTTCGCTTGGTGTGGATCCGCGCGATTTTGCGCTTTTCGCGTTTGGCGGGGCAGGGCCATTGCACGCCGCCAGCCTTGCGCGGGAGTTGGGTGTTCCAAAGGTCTTGGTCCCTGCGCGACCGGGCATTACCAATGCCATCGGATGCGTGGTTGCGGACTTGCGGCATGACTTCGTTCAAACGGTCGCCTGCGCGGTCGATGCCTTGGAGGCGGGGCAACTGAGCGGCATTTTCGCCGCGCAAGTCGCGGAGGGCGAGGCCCTTATCGGACAGGAACGGATCAAACCCGAGCAGATACGGCACCGATACAGTGTCGATATGCAATATGCCGGGCAAACCCATCTATTGCGTGTCGAACTTGAACACCCGGACGTCAGCGAAGATGATTTGCTCGAACTTTTCCAAGCGGCTTATTCTCGTCGTTTTCGCGTGGCGCTTGAGGGCGTGCGCGCGATTGTGGTGAACGCGAATTGTTCGGTCATCGGTGCGCGACAGGCCTTGGACTTGTCGACGTTGATTGATCCTTACGGGCGCAAATCCAATGTTGAAGATGCGAAAACCGGCGATCGCCGCGTGCGCTTTGGTGGCGATTGGTACGAAACGCCGGTCTATCGGCGAGATTTCCTGCCGCTTGAGTTTCAAATCCTGGGTCCGGCGATTGTCGAACAGATGGATACGACGGTGCTGATCGAACCATGGGACCGTGCTGAAGGGGACGGGCATGGCAATTTGATCGTGCATGTGGACGGTGCAGCATGACGATTGACCCAATCACCCTTTCGGTCATTCAGGCCCGCTTGATGCAGGTTTGCGACGAAATGGACCTTGCCTTTTCGCGGGCCGCGTTTTCACCGGTGATTGCCGAGGCGAATGACCGCTCCGATGGCATTTACGACCCGGTGGACGGATCGTTGATCGCGCAAGGCGCGGGCGGGCTGCCGGTTTTCGTCGGGACAATGCAATATTCAACCCGGACCCTGATCGAGATGATCAATGCGGGGCGCGTATTGCCGCCGGAACCGGGTGACATTTATATCGTCAACGATCCATATCTTGGCGGTACGCACCTTATGGATGTGCGCTTTGCACAGCCCTATTACCGCGACGGGGAGATTTTCTGCTGGTTGTCGAATACCGGGCATTGGCCGGATACGGGAGGAGCGGTTCCCGGTGGCTTCTCGGCGTCGGCAACGGCTGTTGAGCAGGAAGGTTTGCGGCTTCCTCCGGTCAAACTGTTCAAACGTGGTGAAATGGATCAGGAGATCTATTCGATCATCTGCTCCAACATTCGCGTGGCCGACCAGCGGATTGGAGATGTCAAAGCACAGGCGGCGGCACTTGATTTAGGGGCCGAACGAATGGATGCGCTTCTGGACCGGTACGGAACAGCGACGGTCAAGCAAGCCATTGCAGAACTGCGCAGTCGAGCGGCAACGCAAATGCGGACATTCGTTGGCGAAATTCCACTTGGTCCGCATTCCGCCACGGCGTGGATCGACAGCGATGGTGTCGTGGACGAGCCTTTGGCCATCCATTTGACGGTTAGTCGGGACGACGACAGCCTTGTGTTCGATTTTGCAGGATCAAGCCTGCCTTGTGCGGGGCCGATGAACTCTGTCAAGGCGACAACCCTGTCGTCGGTTTATCTTGCCATGCGCCATATTTTCCCCGAGGTTCCGATCAGTGCCGGGGCCTTCGAGCCGCTAAAGGTCATCGGCATCGAAGGCACGTTTCTTGACGCTCAGTATCCAAGGCCGGTTTCGGGATGTGCCGCCGAAGTGAGCCAGCGCATAGCCGAGGCGGTCTTTGCCGCCCTCGTCGAGGCTTTGCCCAGCCGCGTGACAGCGGCACCTGCCGGAACGAGCGGCAATTTCGCCTTGGGTGGCCACGACCCCCTGCTGGGACGGGATTACGTCATGTATCAATTGTCTGGTGGAGGATACGGCGGGCATGCCGGTGGTGATGGATTGAGCAACGGGTGTTCCACCATCGGTATTTCCAAGGCTCCACCAGTGGAGATCATGGAGCAAGCCTTTCCAGTGCTTTACCATCGTTATGCGCTGCGCGAAGGGTCGGGCGGCGCTGGACGGATGCGCGGTGGTTTCGGGCTGGAATACGATGTGGAGTTACGGCGCGGGGCGGCGCGTGCGAGCTTTGTCATGGACCACGGCCGATTTGGACCACAAGGCGCACTGGGCGGGCAGGATGGTGCCAAGAATGAGGTCACGGTGTGGCTGCGTGGGGCGGCGTACACGCCGGTCCATTTGTCGAAGGAACAGGATATCAACCTGTCCGCCGGTGACCGGGTTCAGGTGAAAACCCCCGGTGGTGGTGGTTATGGCGACCCTTTTGAGCGACCGCCTGAGGATGTGGCGCATGATGTCGTCCTTGGGCGATATACCTTGAAGCAAGCCGCGGATTTTTTCGGTGTGGTTCTGCGCGAAAATGCCGGCAATTTGGAGGTCGACGTCGAGAAAACAGTCGCAGCAAGGTACCGTTGACCCAAGTTGCGGCTTGTGGATGGACGTAGCGATTGCTACCGCTGCACAGAGTAGCGATGGAGAGAGCTTTGAAACCAGTTCTGGTTACGGGTGGCGCCGGTTACATCGGGTCTCATGCTTGTAAGGCCCTGAGAAAAGCTGGATATGAGCCGGTCACATACGACAACTTGTCGACTGGCTGGCGCGAAGCGGTGAAATTCGGGCCTTTTGAGCAAGGCGACCTGAATGATCGTGACAGGCTTGATCAGGTTTTCGCCAAGTATAAGCCCGTCGCTGTCATACATTTCGCCGCTTTGTCGCTTGTCGGGGAGGCTATGCAAAAGCCGGGCCTATACTGGCGCAACAACGTAGCGGGGTCCTTGACGTTGATTGAGGCCTGCGCGGCGGCCGGATGCAAGAACTTCGTTTTTTCCTCGACCTGCGCGACCTACGGAGAGCACGACAATGTCGTGCTGGCTGAGGATACACCACAGCAACCGCTTAATGCCTATGGTGCGTCGAAACGTGCGATTGAGGATATTCTAAGAGACTTTGACTCCGCTTTCGGCCTGAAGAGCGTTGTTTTTCGGTATTTCAACGTGGCGGGTGCCGATCCCGAAGCGGAAGTGGGCGAGGCGCATGATCCTGAGACCCATCTTATTCCCGTAGTCTTGCAAGCGATTGACGGCCAGCGCGATGGGTTGACGATCCATGGCACGGATTACGACACGCCGGATGGCACATGTATTCGCGATTACGTCCACGTTTGCGATCTGGTCGAGGCGCACCTTCTTGGCCTGAA
>DATFKJ010000191.1:0-8200 GCA_035268705.1 Roseovarius sp.
CTGTCATGGGAACCTCCTGTCTGATGATTGAGAAAGCCCCAATCGTCAGCCAGATCGCCGTAATCACAAAATGCGCGCCGCTATGGGCGTCTCAACCCATCAGCCAAATGCGCCAATGCCGCGGAGCGGCTTAGTCCTTCCTGATGCTGCCCTGTAGTGTCGTATCGATAGGCAAAGGTCCGGTCTGGGCCGTTTGCGTAGCTTGATTAGGTTCCGAAAAGTCCTGCGAAGCCGTCATGTGGGAGCTTCTACAGCCGCTGCTTTTCTTGTGGATAATAGGGAAAAATTTCATGAGGGCATTTCTGGTACCGTCCCAGAAAAGATCGCGTTTCTGGGGCTGAATCGCCGAGATCGAAAGTTCAAAGCCCCATAAAATAAGGGGTAACCCAGTGCTGAACTGTCTTCGGGAGGCAGGGGTCGGAGGTTCGAATCCTCTCACTCCGACCAATTTCACAACATCGAAATTCTGCACAGTCGCGCCGCGATTTGCCCTGTTTTGCCTATTGGTTTTGCCTAAAGCGTTCCGCCTTTAACCTGAGGCATCAGCGAAAGACGGAACGCGTGCAACGATTGAGCGGAGCAGTGCGTTTCGCGAAAATCTGTGATTCAGGTTTTTCGCGAAACGCTTTAAACTGTCGCAAACTCCAAAGGGAGGCCCAGATGCCAAGCGACCCACGCAACCTGACCAAGCTCCGGCGCGAATTCCACATGGCCCCCGAGTTGGGCTTTGAGGAGCATCGCACCAAGGCGCGTGTTGCACAAATCCTGCGTGATCTGGGCCTTGAGGTGCATGAAGGTGTTGGCGCCATCGGCATTCTGCGTGCGGGCCAAGGCAATCGCGCCATCGGACTGCGGGCCGATATGGATGCTCTGCCGATCCATGAAGTGAGCCTGCATGGCTACTCTTCGAAAACCCCCGGCATGATGCACGCCTGCGGCCACGATGGCCATATGACCATGCTGCTTGGCGCGGCCCAAATCCTCGCCGCCGATTCCGGGTTCGACGGCACCGTCGTCTTCATCTTCCAACCGAACGAGGAACACGGCCTTGGTGCGCGCGCCATGATAGACGAGGGCGTGCTGGACAAATTCCCGATTGACGAGGCCTATGCCATCCACAACCTGCCGGGCGCACCTCTGGGCCAAGTCTCCACGCGCCACGGGCTTATCTGTTCCAGCGAAAGCCTGTTTGAAATCCATGTCCAAGGGCAGGGTGGTCATGCCTCCATGCCACAGGCCGGGCGCGATACCATCACCATCGGGGCCGAGATCGTGCAGGCCCTGCAAACCATCGTGTCGCGCAAGCTGTCGCCCGGCGCGGGGGCTGTGGTGTCTGTGACCGAATTCCTCACCGACGGGCAGCGCAACGTGCTTCCGGGCAATGCAACGCTCAAAGGTGATGTGCGCGCCCGCGACCCGCAAGATCGCGAAATGATCGAGGCTCTCATGCGCCAGATCACCCATGGCATCGCCACGGCGCACGGCATAACCGCCGAGATGACCTTCAACACCGAGTTCATCGAAACCATAAACGCGCCCGAGCCGACCGAGGCGGTGGTCGATGTGGCCCGCTCCATGGGCCTTGATACCCTGCCTGATCGTCCACCGATGAGTTTTTCCGAGGACTTCGCGCATTTCGCCGCCGCCGTGCCCGCCTGTTTCCTGCTGATGGGCAACGGAGAGGATGGGCCGAGCGCGAACCCCCTGCATAGCAACAATTATGATTTCAATGATGCCCTTCTGCCCATCGGGGCCGCGTTCTGGGCCGCGTTGGTTCGCAAGCGCCTGCCCAAAACGGTCTGACCTGCGCGCATTGGTCCGACCGGGTTTTCTTGCGCTCTGCGGTCAACGGGTTAGTCTCGCTTTACTGGAAATGACAGGCACATCACATGAGGGTTGCGCGCATCAAACAGGGCTTTGCAAGGCTGCGCTTCGCGGCGGTTTTGGCATATGTGCTACCTGCCCCTGTATGGGCGGGGGAGATCACCGTGTTCGCCGCCTCGAGCCTGACGGATGTCCTGCAAAACATCGAACCACGGTTCGAGGCCGAAACCGGCCATGACCTGCGCCTGTCACTCGCCGGGTCTTCAAAACTCGCCCGGCAAATCCAGATGGGCGCGCCCGCCGATGTGTTCATCTCCGCCAATGCCGACTGGATGGACCGGCTGGAGGAAGAAGGGCTGATCGCGTCAGAGACACGCCGCAGCTTGCTCGGCAATGCGCTGGTTCTCATTGCCCATGACCCCGATGCGTCCCCGATCACCATCGACAACGGCCTTGATCTGCCCGCGCTTCTGGATGGTGGGCGCTTGGCCATGGCCTTGGTCGATGCGGTTCCGGCGGGCATTTATGGCAAAGCCGCGCTAGAGCATTTCGACCTGTGGGAGGGTGTCGCCCCCAAAGTGGCGCAAGCGGGCAATGTTCGGGCGGCGCTCGCCTTTGTCGCCTCTGGGGCCGCGCCGCTGGGCATCGTCTACGAAACCGATGCCCGCGCCGAGGATGACGTGACAGTCATTGCCCGCGTGCCGGCGGAGTCTCATCCGCCAATCCGCTACCCGGTGGCCGCCTTGACCCCGGTCAACAATCCTGCCGTGACAGCGTTCCTTGATTTTCTAGACACGCCACAGGCGCAGGACATCTTCACAAAGGCGGGCTTCACCCGGCCTGCGGAGTAATCAGGGAATGGAGTGGCTCACCCCCGCAGAATGGCAAGCCGTGGCGCTCTCGCTGCGTGTCGCCTTCTGGGCCACGTTGTTTTGCCTGCCTATCGGGGTTCTTACCGCCTATGCCTTGGCGCGCTGGGCTTTCCCGGGGCGGCAGGCGCTGAATATCCTTGTCCACCTGCCGCTGATCATGCCGCCGGTTGTCACCGGCTATCTCTTGCTGATCGCCTTCGGCCCACAGGGCGGCCTGGGTGCCTTCCTCAAGGATACCTTGGGCCTTACATTCGCCTTCCGTTGGACTGGCGCGGCGCTTGCTTCGGGCGTCATGGCCTTCCCCTTCATGGTTCGCGCCGCAAGACTTTCGATCGAGGCTGTCGACCCAAAACTGGAACAGGCCGCCGCCACCTTGGGGGCCTCACGCGCTTGGGTCTTTGCCACTGTCACCTTGCCGATGATCCTGCCGGGCATCTTGGCAGGCTGCGTGCTGGCCTTTGCCAAGGGCATGGGCGAATTCGGGGCCACGATCACGTTCGTCTCCAACATCCCCGGTGAAACCCAAACCATCCCGCTGGCCATCGACCTCGCCCTTGAAACCCCGGGCGGGGAGGGGCGCGTGATGCGTCTTGCGTTGATTTCCATCGCCCTCGCGGCGGGGGCCTTGGCCCTGTCGGAATGGGTCTCGCGCCGCGTGGCGACAAGGGTAGGTGGCGCATGACCCTGTCTTGCCACCTCAAACATGCCTTCCCCGGCTTCACCCTTGATACTCGATTTGAGGTACCCGACGGGCTGACCGTGCTCTATGGCCGATCCGGGTCGGGCAAGACGACCATCGTGAACGCCGCCGCTGGTCTCTTGCGGCCTGATGAAGGGCGCATGCAGGTCGACGATTGGCTGCTTTTCGACACCATGCGCAAGGCGTGGCTTCCCGCGCACCAACGCCGCGTCGGCTACATATTTCAGGAAGGCCGGCTTTTCCCACACATGAGCGTCGGACAAAATCTGCGCTACGGTCGCTGGTTCGCCCCCAAGGGCGCGACGCCGGAGCCCTTGGATCGCGTGGTCGAAATGCTGGGTCTCGGCCCGCTTCTGCACCGTCGCCCTGCTGCCCTCTCTGGCGGCGAGAAACAGCGCGTCGCCATTGGCCGCGCCCTGCTGGCTGCACCGCGCATGATCTTGGCGGATGAGCCGCTTTCGGCCCTCGACGACGCCCGCAAGTCCGAGGTGTTGCCCTATTTCGAGCGCTTGCGGGACGAGGTGGAAATTCCGATCCTTTACGTCACCCATTCCGCCGCCGAGGTGGCCCGGCTGGCCACCACCGTCGTCACACTCGAAGATGGCCGCGTCACGGGGCAAGGCACAGCGACCGAGGTGTTGGGTGATCCATCGGTCACACCGCTTGGCGCGCGCGCGGCAGGCGCTGTGATCGAAGCAACCATTGCCGCACACCACTCCGATGGCCTGACCGAACTCGACGCCGGAGGTGCGCCGCTTTTCCTCCCCGCGTTGGCTCAGCCCAAGGGTAGCACAGTTCGCATTCGTATTGCCGCGCATGACGTCATCTTGTCCACGGCGGAACCCAATGACCTTTCCGCCCTCAACATCCTGTCCGGCACCGTTCAAGACACCCGCAGTGGCCAAGGCCCCGGCGCAATCGTATCGCTCGATACCCCGGCTGGACGTATCCTTGCCCGTGTCACGCGCCGCTCTGCCACCCGACTTGGCTTGCAAACCGGGACGCGTTGCTATGCCGTGATCAAATCCGTGGCGCTCGCCCCCGAAGACATCGGCGGATAAAAAAAGCCCCGCCACGAAGGGCGGGGCACGAGGTAAGTGCCTAAAGCGTCAGGCCACAGGCACCGGCGGTGTTCTTCAATTCATGATGATCAGATCGGGCGATCGGCCATCTCGGCGCGGATCTGCTGTCGGAAGATGTCGATCGGCACGCGTTTGCCTTCGCGCTTGATGCACCAGTAGGTCCAGCCATTGCAGCTTGGTGCGCCTTCCAACGCGGCGCCCACTTGGTGAATGGACCCACGCACATCGTCGCCCACCAGCGTACCATCGGCGCGCACCTTGGCCTTGTGGCGGCCATTCATGCTCAAAAGCTCTTCGCCCGGGCGCAGCATGCCGCGCTCGACAAGTTGCCCGAAGGGAACGCGCGGTTCGGCACGCTTGGCCTTGGACACTTCCAACGCTTCGCGGTCGAACTTGCGGATACCGGCCAACCGTTTCTCGGCCACTTTGCGATAGGCTGCTTCACGTTCGATGCCGATGAAATCCCGGCCCAGCATCTTGGCTACGGCGCCGGTCGTTCCGGTGCCGAAAAACGGATCAAGCACCACGTCGCCCGGATTGGTGCTCCCCACCAGCACACGATGCAGCAGGCTTTCGGGTTTTTGCGTTGGATGGGCCTTATCGCCCTGATCGTCCTTGAGGCGCTCGTGACCGGTACAAATCGGCAGAACCCAATCGCTGCGCATCTGCACGCCTTCGTTCAACGATTTCAGCGCCTCGTAGTTGAAGGTGTACTTCGCGCCCTCGGCCTTGCTGGCCCAGATCATCGTTTCATGCGCATTGGTCAGGCGCTTGCCCCGGAAATTCGGCATCGGGTTCGATTTGCGCCAGACCACGTCATTGAGAATCCAGAACCCTTCATTCTGAAGCGCGGCACCGACGCGGAAAATGTTGTGATAGCTGCCGATCACCCAGATCGCACCATTCGGTTTGAGCAACCGGCGCGCGGCTTTCAGCCAATCGCGCGTGAACTTGTCATAGGCCTCGAAACTGGCGAACTGATCCCAAGCATCGTCCACCGCATCCACCGCGCTGTTGTCGGGGCGGTGCAAGTCACCCTTGAGTTGAAGGTTGTAGGGAGGATCAGCAAAGATCAGGTCGACGGATGCCTCGGGGAGGCTGTTCATCATTTCGATGCAGTCCCCATCCAGAATCGTATTGAGTGGGAGCGCTTGCGCACTCTTGGCTTTGGTCATCGTTTTCATTTTCTGCCTCTGTCCCGGCGCTTTGTGCGCTCTGGTCGTTGAGGTCAAAGATGAGTCAAAGCCGATTCGCCGTCAATTTCTTTTTTGAATCAGTCACTTACAGATTTTTCTTGATACAAGATATTGTGTACTGGTTTGAAGGAACGTCTATGGTGTGGGGTCACACCAAGATTTTGAAGGGCCTCTTTGTGGGTTTTTGATGGGTAACCCGCGTTGCTTTCCCACCCATAGCCCGGGAACTGTTGCGCCAAATCCCACATGATGCGGTCGCGCCTTATTTTGGCCACAATTGAGGCCGCCGAAATCGACACCGAAACCGCATCCCCCTTGATGATTGCACGCGCGGGAAGGGTCAGGTCACGGGGGATCATATTGCCATCAATCAGCGCCATGTCCGGCGGTTTCGACAGCCCCGCAATCGCCCGCTCCATCGCCAGATGCGAGGCGCGCAGGATATTGATCTCGTCAATCTCCTCGACCGTGGCATGTGCCACCGAGACCGCCGCACAGTCCATAAGCGCGTCATGCAGCGCCTCGCGCCGCTTGGCGCTCAGCGTTTTGGAGTCGTGCAACCCTTCAGGGATGTTGTCAGGGTCCAAAATCACCGCCGCCGCCGTCACCGGCCCGGCCAAGGGGCCACGGCCCACCTCGTCCACGCCCGCCACGCGGACGAACCCCCGCGCGATGGCCTCTTGCTCATGGGAAAAATCTGGTCCTGTCATATGCTGCTCAAACCACGCCGCGCCCGGAAATGCAAAAGGGAAGGGCATATGCCCTTCCCGTTCGACTGCTCGGTTTTCCGATGTGTTGCTTACCAGCGGGCATTCGCCTCGCGATAGCCATGACGATACAGGCAGCGCCCGCGATACACTGTGCGCAGTTTCCCGTGACGCCCCCGCACGCGGCTTTCACAGGCGCGCGGAAGGCTGTTGGCGTAACCATAATTCCGCTTCAGGCAGTGCCGCCCGAACCCGCGCAAGCGTTGGCCGTTCCGGGCGCGCGCTTCGATCCGGCACGCACCGGGAAGCAGTTTCCGCTGAACCCGTTGGGGCAGGGGGCGTGCGTGTTTGTTGCCGCGGTGCCGGTTGTTCCAATTGTGCGCGCGACCGTGACGACGGTTGTCATGGCGCAGATGGCCCCGGTTGCGGGCTACATGATCCTTGTCGTCCTTGGCGTCGGCAATGGCTGCGCCCAGAATGGCAAGCGCTGCGACCCCGGCAATGATCTTCGCCGCGTCTTCGGCGTCCGCGCGGGCGGGCGCAGCGCTCAAACCGGTCACGGCCATTGCGGACGCCACGACGAGTGTAATGAACTTGCGATGCATTGGTCTTGTCCTTTCGTCAGGTTGATCCTGGGCCAGACCCGAGTGGCCAAGCCGATAACCTAACCTGAGCCTTGGTTCGAAAGACAGGCAATAACGCGCCCCTGTTATCCGATAACAGGCCAGTTTGAGGGCCTCCTTGCGCTATGGATATTGAATAGCCACACGGTTCAGCGCAGGTTAGGCACATGACAAAGACATTCCTCTCCCTCGCCGTAGCCGGCGCACTTCTCCTCGCCGCGCCGACACTGGCGCAGGCCGCCTGTAAAGCTGAATACAAGGCCAAGCGCGATAATCCGCTGGAATTGCACTACGATGTGGCGCAAATCAGTGGCCCCTGTACGATAGCGAACGCACGCGCACAGTTGGCTGATCAACTGTCAAGCCGGGGGCTGACTCTTCTCAAGGTGCTTTCGGTGTCCGAGCAATAAGTCAGGGGTTTTCCATTGTCCGAGTCCCAAAACACCGCCTCCGATGCCCGCCGGTCGGGGGCTCGCGTGGTCACATTCGGGGTGGCCGCCATCGTCCTCATCCTCGCGCTGGCCGCGATTTTCCTGTTTCTCAGCTTGCCGGACGCCAATGCCTTCAACGCGCGTGTGGAACGCATCTTCGTGGAAAACGATGCGCTCACCACGGAGGCCGAGATAAAGCTTCTGGAAATCCTCGCGCTTTCCGGCACGGCGTTTTCCGAAACCCTGACCAGCTACCGCATGGTGATTTTCGTGCTTTTGGTGTTCGCAACGGCGCTTTTGGTTGCCGCTTTGGTCTTCTTGCTGATGCTGGTCGCCCTCAACCGCCGCATGGCACAGATCGAACGCGCGGGGATTCAGGTCAGCTCGCTTCTGATCAGCCGTGAGGAAAACGCCGTCTACCTCAACAACCACGGCTTCAAACTCACCGATGCCGCGATGGAAACCCTCTCGGTGCTGGCCGAGGCCCGGATGGACGATGATGTCCTGACCGGCGCCGAGATCGAGGCGGTGATTTCCGGCCGCGCCACCGAGGACTGCGAAGAAGCCGCCGGCGCCACCCGCATCAAACGCCTGCGCGATACCCTGGGCAACCAATTGGTCAGTGAACTTCTGGTCAAGAACATCGCCCGCCGCGGCTATATGCTGGCCATCGACAAGGATGTGATCCGGGTGATCTAAGCGGTGGGTGCCACACCCGCCTCCCTCTTCGGCGCGTTCCGCGCCTGTGACCCAAAGGGGCGCGCG
>DATFKJ010000192.1:0-8021 GCA_035268705.1 Roseovarius sp.
GGCAAATACGCCGGTGCGCCGCGTCTGCTATGCTACGCAGCTTGTCCTTTCGGGCGATATGAAACCTGAGGACGCCCGCCTGCAGTTGTTGCGCCAGATCGAGGAACTGAGCCGGGTTTTCACGGACCCGGACAGCCACTCTCATCTTTCGCTTGCAACCGAGGCGGTGTTGCATGATCGTTTTTATCAGGGTCTGAAGGCGCTACGTGCGCTACTGCCCCGCGAAGACCGAATCTTGGCGCATGCGGTGCAATGAGTTTCCAGCCGGTCATACCGCTTTCGGGTCTTGGCGGTTGGGCGTTTCTCAATGCGACGCGGGAGAGCCAGACCGATGCCTTCGAGCGCTCACCGCGGATTAGCCGGGACACAGCCTATTTCGAAACCACGATCGGCGACATCACCAGTGCAAAAGAGCTTGTTTCAGACCGCCGATTGCTGCGGATCGCCTTGGGAGCCTTCGGTTTGCAAGACGATCTGGACAATCGTTTCCTGATCCGCCGCGTTCTGGAAGGCGGCGTGACGAGGGAAGACGCGCTTGCCAACAAGATGTCCGATGAGCGATACAAATCCATGGCCGAGGCATTCGGGTTTGGCGACGGGGGCACCCCGTCGACACAGCGTGCGGGATTTGGCGCCGAGATTACTGAACGCTACAGGCAAATCTCCTTCGAGGTCGCGGTTGGCGACCAGGATGAAAGCCTGCGGCTGGCCCTGAACGCCGAGCGGGCGCTTGCCGAGATCGTGAGCGAACCCTCCCAAAGCCAGGATGCCCTTTGGTTTCGCATCATGGGTACGCCGCCCCTGCGCCGAGTTTTCGAAGTGGCATTGGGCCTGCCGGAAAGTTTCGCGCAACTTGATCTCGACAAGCAGTTGGAGGTTTTCAAGGAGCGAAGCGAAAGCCAGTTGGGCATCGCACAGTTGGCCGACCTTGCCGATGCGGAAACCATGGATACGCTCGTTGAGCGCTACCTTCTGCGCAATCAGGTGGCCGGGATGCAGCGGCAAAGCTCAAACGCGATTGCCCTGACGTTATTGCAGCAAGCCACAGGTCGCTTTTGACCTGCGTCACGTCCTTGGGGCGTCGCGCGTCAAAGCCGTTTTGGAATAATCCGTTCCGGTGTCTTGTGGTTGCGGGGCTTGGTCGGCTCGGCGCGCGGGGCGCCCACCGCCACGCCGCAGGATGAGGCCAAGGCGGGCAAAGCTGTCAGACGCTGAGTTCGACTCTGTTTCAGCCAAAAACGCATCCAGATCTGGCCACAGCCGTACCGCCTGATCCAGGTCCGGGTCGCTACCCTCAGTGTAAAGCCCGGCGCGGATCATCGTCTCGGACGCGGCATAGGCGCCAAGGTTTGCTCGCACTTGCGAAATAAGGGCGTTTTCTTCGTCACTGGCAGCGGCCGGCAGGCTACGAGAGACTGATCGAAGCAGGTCAATCGCCGGGTAGCGGCCTCGCTCAGCAATCACGCGGTCCAGAACCACATGGCCATCCAGAACCCCGCGCAGGATATCGGCGACGGGTTCCTCCATATCCGACCCAGCAACCAGAACGCTGAACAGCGCGGTGATATCCCCCGCCTGCCCCGCGCCGGGGCCAGCCCGTTCACAAAGCGACATGATCATATGCGAGGTCGTGGCCGGGTAGCCGCGCAGCGCGGGCATCTCACCCGATGCAGTCGCCACCTCGCGATGCGCCTCGGCAAAGCGGGTTATGGAGTCCGCCAGAAACAGCACCTGCTGTCCCCGATCCCGAAAATACTCCGCAACCGCCATGGCCGCCCAAGCGCAACGCCGTCGGATCAACGGCGACATGTCAGAGGTCGCGGCAACTATGACGGCGCGGCGCATACCCTCGGGTCCAAGCACATTCTCGACAAATTCGCGCAGCTCGCGGCCACGCTCCCCGATCAGTGCGAATACCACCACATCGGCCTGCATGTTCTTGCCCAGATGGCCCAGAAGGCTGGATTTGCCGACACCTGAGCCGGCGAACAGGCCAAGACGTTGCCCACGCACGATGGGCAGGACCGTATTGAACGCAGCCATGCCGGTTTCCAGCCGCAGACCCAGCGCGCGCCGCTTCGCTGGTGCAGGCGGGTTCGCCCGCAGGGGGTAGGAGACCTGCCCCGAGGCCAGTGGCGTCCCATCGAGCGGATTGCCAAAAGGGTCAATAACCCGGCCGATCCACCCCGGCGCGGGTGAAACCGTTGCAGCATCCAACAAAAGTGCCGAATCGCCCAATGCCACGCCAACCGGCGCTTCATCCGGCAAGATCACGGTGCGGCCATCTTCAAGTTGAACGACCTCACCATGAAGCGGGCCAGACATCCGGTCTATGCGCACACGATCACCAAGCCGAGCCTCACCGGAAAGGCCAGACAAACAGAGGGCATGGCCCTGTACTGCGCTAACCCGGCCAAGCGGTCGAACGGCCTTCAGGCGGGCGACCTGCCGTGTCGGGGGCGGCGGGGTGTTTTCGGTCATCGGCAACTCCAAAAGTTTTTCCGCAAACCCTTTCTAAAGGAATCACGGTTAAGCCTTGATTGAAGCCAATCGAGGGAGAAGCCCCGGTGTTTGAAAATCTGGACATCTTTCGCATGTCGTCTGCCATGGCCCACCATGCGGGGGCGCGACAGGCGCTGATCGCGCAGAACATGGCCAATGCCGACACACCCGGCTATGCCGCGCGGGATTTGGAGCCGTTTCAGGCTAATTTAGAGACTAATACAAGTGATTTTAGCCCTAGAGCAACGCGCGCCTCGCACTTGCATGGGGCAGGCGCGAACCAGCCCTATGACCCCACCATTCGCCATGAGGGAGAGGCCGATCCAAACAGAAACTCGGTTTCGATCGAAACCGAGATGGTCAAGGCTGTGGAGGTCAAACGACAGCACAATCGCGCGCTGGCCATCTACAAACATTCCCTGACGGTACTGCGCGGTGCCGTCAGCACCCGTTGAGGAGGCTCAGAATGAGCGAATTTGCCAAATCCCTTGATGTGACTGCCAGCGGTTTGAAAGCGCAGGCGCAACGCCTTCGCCACTTGTCGGAAAACATCGCCAACGCCGATACGCCCGGATACCGGCGCAAAACCATCGCGTTCCATACCGAATTCACCGCAGGTGAAGGCACAGGCCGAGTGGAAACAGGACAGGTGCAATTGGACCGTGGCGCATTGAAACAAGTGTATGACCCTACCCACCCAATGGCCAACAAATCCGGCCATTACGAAGGATCCAATGTGGATCTGGTGATTGAAATCGCTGACGCGCGCGAAGCGCAGCGCAGCTATGAGGCGAACCTCAAAATGTTCGAGCAGGCGCGGCAAATGTCCTCGGGCCTGATGGACCTGCTTCGCAAATAAAGGAGATCCAGAATGGATATCAATTCGCTTTCCGCTGTTCAGAAATATGCAGCCACCCGACCCGCGACCGAGGCAAAGCCCGGCGCGGGCGGACCCGCGGAGGCGTTCGGCGATGTCGCCCGCGATTTCGCCGCCACCCTGCGCGAAAGCGAGGCCACCGCAAAGGCTGCGATGACCGGCGAAGCCGACCCACATGCCCTTGTGCAGGCCTTGGCACAAACCGAACTGGCCGTGGAAACCGCGGTGACGGTGCGCAACAAGGTGGTCGAAGCTTATCAGGAAATCCTGAGAATGCCGGTCTGACCATGCTGGATCAGGTGGTTTTCTTCGATTCCATGCGTCAGGGCCTTTGGGTGGCGGTGATCATCTCCTTCCCGATCCTGGCGGTGGCCTTGCTGGCAGGGGTGACCGTAGGCCTGTTTCAGGCACTGACCTCGATCCAGGAACTGACCCTGACTTTCGTTCCGAAACTTGCGGCGATCGTAGCGGTCTTTTGGCTGACCATGGGATTCATGACGCAAACACTGGTCGGGTTTTTCCAAGACCGGCTGATCCCACTGATCATCGGAGGATAGGATGGAAAATACAGGTTACACGACCCTGACACGACAGGCGGGCCTTCTGCGGGAGATGCAGGTGGTCGCCAACAATATAGCAAATACCGCGACCACGGGATATCGGCAGGAAGGGTTGATCTTTTCCGAACATGTGACGCGCACCGATGGTGGCCCCTCGCTTTCGATGGCGACGGCCAATGTGCGCAATACCTCCATGCTGCAAGGGGCGCTGACGTCGACGGGCGGTACGCTTGATTTCGCGATTGAGGGCCCCGGGTTTTTCCTGATTGAAACGCCGCAGGGGGAGCGCCTGACCCGGGCGGGGAATTTTACCCTGTCGGCAGCGGGTGAGATGGTGACCAACGATGGGTTTCGCGTGCTGGATGCAGGCGGGGCACCGGTTTTTGTGCCACCAAACGCGGCAAACGTCGCCATATCACGCGATGGCACGCTGAGCGCGGAAGGCCGCCCATTGGGTCAGTTGGGCCTTGTGCAGCCAATCGAGGCGCATGACCTGATCCGCGAGGACGGCGTCATGTTCCGTACACAAGGTGGAACAGAGCCTGTTTTGGACACTCGGATCGTTCAGGGATTCCTTGAAAGCGCCAATGTCGACCCCATCGGACAGGTTGCGCGGATGGTGGAAATCCAACGCGCCTACGAGATGGGGCAAAGCTTCTTGGATGCCGAGAACGAGCGTATCCGCACGGCCCTCAAGGCCTTCACACGTTAACCGCAGGAGACAGATATGCGCGCCCTCAAGATTGCCGCCACGGGCATGGCCGCCCAACAGATGCGGGTTGAGACGATTTCCAACAACCTCGCCAATATGTCGACCACCGGCTACAATACCCGGCGGGCGGAATTCGCAGATCTGCATTATCAACAGATGGCCCGACCCGGTACGGTCAACGCAAATGATGGCACGGTCCTGCCCACCGGGGTCCAACTTGGCCTTGGGGTGCGGCCCGCCGCCGTCTCGGTGAACCTTTCACAAGGGGCGCTGTCTGCCACGGGCGGTGATCTGGACGTGGCGATCGAAGGCAAAGGCTATCTTGAGGTCAGCCTGCCCTCTGGTCAATCGGCCTATACTCGCGACGGTGCGCTGAAACGCTCGGCGGATGGATTGATTGTCACCTCGGATGGCTACCCCGTGCAGCCCGAGATCACCATTCCCGACGATGCGCGCAGCCTTTCGATCAATCCGGCGGGCGAAGTTTACGTCTATTTCCGGGATGCCGCCGAGGCACAGTTGGTTGGACAGTTGAACATGGCCGGATTCACCAATGCCAAAGGTTTGGAGGCCGTCGGCAGCAACCTTTTCCTTGAAACCGAAGCCTCTGGCGCAGCGCTGACAGCGACGCCAGGGCAGGATGGGCTGGGTACTTTGCGGCAAGGCTATCTCGAGGACAGCTCGGTTGATCCCGTCCGCGAGGTGACCGAGTTGATTGAGGCGCAGCGAGGTTATGAGCTCAATTCCAAGGTCATTTCCGCCGCAGATCAAATGCTTGGCGCAACCACGCAGGTGCGCTGATGATCCGGTTTGCCGCCTTTTTGTTAGCCCTTGCGTCGCCTGCCATGGCCGACACGGTTTTGGCCAAACGCACCATTCGGGCACAGAGCATCATAGGCCCCGGCGACGTAGTGGTCAAAGCCGTCGACATCCCCGGCGCGGCGGAGACCCCTCAGGCGGTGGTCGGATTGGAAGCGCGGGTGTCGCTTTATGCCGGGCGGCCCATTCGGATGACCGATGTGGGGCGGCCCGCGTTGGTGGAGCGCAATCAGGTTGTGCCGCTGATCTTCGAGAAGGATGGGCTACAGATAACAACCGAGGGTCGCTCGCTTGGCCGCGCCGGAGCGGGAGAGAGCGTGCGTGTGATGAACATGTCCTCGCGCAATACCGTGTCGGGCCGGGTTCTTCCGGACGGACAAATTATGGTGTCACGATAAGGAAAAGATATGAGTTTAAGCCCTAATAGTCTCTGTTTTTTTGCATTGATCACGCTTGCAGGCTGTGGCGGTCGGCTGGATCATTTCGGGAAACCACCCAGTTTCACCCCCACCGAGGCCACGTCCGAACATGTCGCAATGCTGCAACCTGGGCTTCCCCTGCGTACCGACGTGCAGAAGCCGGCGGATGCAGCCTCGCTTTGGTCTGGCAGTCGCCAATCCTTGTTCGGCGACCGGAGGGCCATGCAAAGGGGCGATATCCTCACCGTCGTCATCGAGATCGACGAGGAAGCGGCGATCGAGAACTCCACCTCACGGTCACGCAATGCATCGCAGAACATGGGCGTGCCACAGCTTCTGGGCCTGCCGCAGCGCATTGACGAACGCCTTCCCGAGGGGGCGACCATGGCGGATGCGGTCTCGCTCAACTCCTCCGGGCAATCCGGTGGCGATGGGTCGGTTAGCCGCCGCGAGGAACTGACCCTCAGGGTGGCCGCAACCGTGACACAGGTTTTGCCCAACGGGGTGCTTGCCATTGAAGGCACGCAAGAGGTTCGGGTGAACTACGAACTGCGCGAGTTGCTAGTCACAGGCTACGTTCGGCCCGGCGATATCTCACGCCAGAACGAAATTACCTATGACAAGATTGCCTCGGCGCGGATTTCCTATGGCGGGCGCGGCCATATCACCGACGTGCAGCAGCCTCGCTATGGGCAGCAAGCGCTTGATATGCTTCTGCCTTTCTGAGGGGCCTGCGATGATCAACAAACTCCTTCCAATACTGCTTTTGCTGGTCGGTCTTGGTGGCGGTGTCGGCGCGGGCCTTGCTTTGCGACCTGCACCACCCCAACAAAACGTGGATAGCATGGCAACGGACGCGCACGATACCGAGGACAAAAACCACAGCAAGGATACGACGGAAGACGATAAGCACGATGCCTCAGCAGTGGCGTACGTGAAGTTGAACAATCAATTCGTCGTTCCAGTGGTGAACAACGATCTGGTCGATTCGCTGGTCGTGATGTCCTTGAGTATTGAAGTGGAACAGGGGCTGACATCCGTGGTTTACGAGCGGGAGCCAAAACTTCGTGATGGATTTCTTCAGGTGCTCTTCGATCACGCGAATATGGGGGGCTTTGAAGGGGAATTCACCAACTCCAACAACATGGACGTGCTACGTGGAGCGCTGAGGGACGTCGCGCAGGGTATCATCGGCAAAGGTGTAAGCAGCATCCTGATCACGGACCTCGCCCGTCAGGACATTTGATACCGCAAGGCCTTGGCCATTCGGACAATTGATCATCGCGAGGAACTGAAAACCGCGACCTTCCAGTACGCATTATCGGCATGATCGGAGCATCATCAGAGCCTGAATCTCTTCAAGGGCGGCCTTCTCGCAAAGAGCCTTGCGCACTTCAGCCTGCTGTCTCTTCAGTATGGACACAGCCTCGGCCTTGCCAAAGGATTTCCGCAGAGCCGCCATTTTCTCTGACTTCATCGCCAAAACTTGCGCCAAGCGCATCTGTAACTCTGCACGGCTTTCGGCAACCCAAGCGCGCCACATCACATCCCCGCCTAAACGTTGCAGATCCGTCAATTCATCGGCGGGGACTGCGGCGTTTTCCCTGGTTTTCTCATCGAGTTCGGCCAAGGTACGACGAAGGCGGCGCTCTTGGAGTAAAATAGGCTCTAATTCAGCCAGCTTTGCTCGATAAAGGGTCTCGGTCAAAGCAGCCAGATCACCGATGGCCTGTGTCATCCCCCGAACCCCTTCGCCTTGCGCCGCATCTTATCCGCGAACCGGATCGCGGCAGCGACCGTGCGATATTGTGAGGTGTCGATTTCCTCGCCGATCTCGGTCATTGCATGAATGGCGCGGGCGGTCGGGGGATCAAGGCGCACGGGCACACCGTGTTCGATAGCCAGATCGCGTATGGCAAGGGCCAAGTGATTCTGGCCTTTCGCCACGCAAACCGGCGCCGCGCCCGGCGCGCGGCTCCACTGCAGGGCCACGGCAAAATGCGTCGGGTTCATGATAACCACGTCGGCCTTTGGCACATCTGACATCATCTGGTTCGTAGCGATCTCGGTGGCGCGCTGACGGCGCTGCTGCTTCATGTGCGGATCGCCTTCATTTTGCTTGTGCTCCTCTT
>DATFKJ010000193.1:0-2645 GCA_035268705.1 Roseovarius sp.
GCGATCTTACCAGTGACAAATTTCGTGCCAATCGGTGGCGCGAATGCTTTTGACATCTGCCCAAAGACCCATCCTCGATCTGCCAGCGATCCCCGACACAGGAGAGCCGGACTGGCGCGCCGACCTGTGCTTGGGCAATCGCGTCATGAACAATGTGCCGATCACCCTGGCGCCCTGCAAATGACAGGTCGACCATCTTCATTTCTGGCGATTGAAAGAACCGGCGGGGGCCGGGCACTGTCGCCAAGTCGGGCACCACGTGCCGCTTGACCACGGAAAGCGACTCGGTGGGAAGGTATTCGTGATTGTCGTTGCTCATGACGATCAAATTGCGCCGCGCACGTGTCATGGCGACATAGAACAATCGCCTCGGCGCGTCCTGATCTTCGTTTCGCGAGGGTCTTTCCCAACCACCATCCATGATCACGACATCGTCAAATTCGAGGCCTTTCGCGCGGTGCGCCGTCAACAATTTGAGGCCGCGCTGCTCGCCCCATGAGTCCTTCGACCATTCAGCAAACCACTCGATCACGTCAGGGGTCGGGAGCGCTTTACCATCAACTTCACGCGCAAGCTGGCCAAGTCCCTCGCCGATCCGGTCAGTCCAACGGCTTGCGGGTATCGCATTCAGGGTTTCGGTAAGGTCGCCCAAGCTGACCATGGCCCCGTGCCTCTCGCGCAGGCTACCGATGAACCCCTGCATCTCACGGGTGCGCCACGCACTTGGCAAGTTCTCGTTCGCCATTTCGACGGGAATTCCATGCGCCTCGGCAAAATCGCGGACCGCAAGAAGCTTGCGCCAATCACGAGAAATGATTGCCGCGCCCTTCCAGCTCCAATCCGGGACCAGTTTTGACAGGCGGAGCATCTCACCCACCGCTGCAAGGGCCTGAGCGTCATTTCCGGCCGGGCAGCCAAGAATTTGGACCCGCCCCTGTGCAACCGGGTCGAGGCTTTCCATGATACCCCCTGCCGGGTCCTTTTGCCGCGATTGGTCGACGGTAATCCCATGCCCTGTTTTCATACGTTCCCGAGATCCTTCGATCACGGCGTTCGCTGCGTTGATGATGTTTTTCGAGGAGCGGTAATTGTCGGTCAGAAAGACCGGCTTGGCCGAATAATCCTGTTCAAATTGCCGAATGTGACGCACCGATGCACCGGCAAACGCATAGATATTCTGGTCGTCATCGCCGACCGCGAACAGGCTGATCCGTTGATCGGGGTCCTCGATGCTGCGACCGGCCACCGCAGCGATCAAGGCGTATTCCTCGGGCCCCACGTCCTGATATTCGTCCACGAGAATCCAGCGGAACCCCTGGATCAAGGTCTCTCGCAAGGCTTCGGTCTCGACTTTGTCCAGCCCGTCGCCACGCAAGAGACGTGCCGCATCGGTCAGAAGCGTCGCAAAATCAGGTTCATCGGCGCCTGCGCGCCCGGCAAAACTCGCGCCAACCAACCGCATGGCCAAGGCATGGATGGTCAAGACCGTCACGAAGCGAGCATCTTCGCCAATCAGTAGACGCAAGCGTTCGCGGATCTCGGCGGCCGCGTGACGATTGTAGGCGAGCACCAGTATACCGTTTGGATCTTCGCGTTTGATCCTGACCAGATAGGCGACGCGATGGACCAGCACGCGTGTCTTGCCAGAGCCCGGCCCCGCGAGCACAAGCACATTGGTCTGTTCGCGGTCGTCGCGTACGATCTGCTCTTGTGTTGAATTACCCAGATTGTCGACGATCTCAGCATAGGACTGGGGCGTTGCCTGCCGTCTGTATTCCGACATCCGCCCCGGCATCCAAGCCTTCATGAAGTCGTCTTGGTCCATGGCGAAATAGGCATGCGCGAGCCGCTGAGCCTGATCGATATCGTCGATGCCTTTGCTCGCGTAAGCCGCCATCACGTGGGTCTGGACAGTCTGTTCGCTGTAGTGGTCTTCGAGCGGCGCGAAATGTTGGGTGGTAAAGCCACCGCCTTTCGGATTGATGTGCAACGTCATGGCCGAGCGAAACACGGACAATCCCTTGCCCAAAGTCACCACCTGCTGTTCGTGTAGCCACAGAAGCGCCCGGTCCATCAGCTTTGACGGATCGTTGACAGATGCCCGCAACAGCCCATCGCTGTTGATCGCTGCGAGAAGGTCGCCAAGCGTAGTCTCGACAGGAACATCTTTCCCACGCAGGCCGGCCTGAACCTTGTCGATCAAGGATGAAACCAATCGCTCTGCCGCCTGCCTGCGAAGCTGAGCGGTCTGCTCGATTACCGCCAACGATCTTTGCAGTCGCACCATCAGACTGCCTTTCGACACCTTGCGCAGGCCGATATTGCCTTTGCCACCATCCATGTCCCGGCCATCCTGCGCAATCCCACGGAGCAACCTCTCGACAATGTCGGGCCGCACAGAGGCGTGTCCCTGCTCCCGCAGGGCCTGCGCCACCGAGGCCAGGTGGCAAGGCCAAGCCTCGTTGATGTCCGCGTCTGGCGCTTGCTCTCTAAGGATCGCAATCAGGTCGGCTTCCAACCGGGATGCCGCTTCGAACCTTTTTGGCGACGCATTCTCGACACGCACATGCACGAAAATGGTGATGTTTGTATCATCCTTTGCGATCCCCAGGGCTTCGAGATCCGCCAAGGCCTTGCGCACGCCC
>DATFKJ010000194.1:0-2568 GCA_035268705.1 Roseovarius sp.
TCGGCCCGGCCATTGAACGGGAGTGGAATGTTTTTACGGCGCAAATGATCCGCCGATCGGGGGCACAGATTGTGCCGATTTACTTCCCCGGGGCGAATTCACGGTGGTACCAGATGGCCAATCGGATTTCGGCGACCCTGCGGCAAAGCCTGTTGCTGCATGAGGTGGTCTATAGCTGCAACAAACCGCAAAAGCCGGTCGTCGGTGCGCCGATCCCGGCGGACCGGATGAAAATGCTGGAAAGCGATCCGCGTGGCTTCATGTCATGGCTGCGTGAGCATACCCTGTCCTTGGCCGAGGACGACGAGCGCAAGGCGTGACCAGAAAAACAGTGTTTTACGGCAAGCCGGTGAAGGGGCTGATTTTCCTTGAAAAACTTGCTATTGAACGCGCTGTGCCGGTGTGGCCACGGCCCGCGCGGTTTTTCTTGTTCTGGGCTCGCGGAGGTGCGGTATGACCGGGCAGCATGTTGTTCTGACCTTGGGGCGCAGTGGGTCAAACGCCTTGGTCAACTTGCTCAATCAGCACCCGCAAGTGTTGAATTACGGTGAGGTTCTGGGCGATTGGAACCTGATCCGAAAGGTGCAGCGCCGGGTAGGGGCCTTTCGTGGCAATGATGCGGCTTATCTGGATTTCTGTCTGGCCAATCCATGGGGGCATCGTGTGGCCTTTGCGGCGCGGGCGGCGCAGCGGCGCATCAAGCGGCGGCCCCGGGATGGGAAGCGATTGTCACAGGTTCGGCAAATCGGGATCAAGGATTTTGCATCGAATTTTCAGGGACTTGGCGTTGCGGACTATCTGGCGCAGAGGCCCGGTATCAAGGTGATCGGTCTGGAGCGGGAAAACCTTTTGGACCGGATGATCTCAAACGCGCTGTTGGAAGCGTCTGGCGTGGTGGAAATTCGTGCGGGGCAGAACGGACAGCCCGACACCCAATTGCGGCTTGAGCCGCAAGAGGTGTTGGACGCGCTTGATGTGATTGAAGCTGAAAATATGGCTCTAAATCATATGATTGCGGGTATTCCGCAAGAGCGCCGGATGCATATCTTCTACGAGGATTTCTTTGCCGGGCCTGAGCGGACCTCGGCCATCATGGACGAAGTGCATAGCTTCCTTGGGGTTGATCCGTACAAACCCGAAGTGCGGATGCGCAAGATCGTTCAGGGCCACTCGATTGACCGTCTGGCCAATCGTGACGAGGTGATCGAGGCGCTAAAAGGAACGCGATTTCAGAGGTTTATCGAGGCCTAGCGCGTCGGGACCGGCTCTTCCCCGCGATAGTCATAAAACCCTCGGCCCGTCTTGCGGCCAAGCCAGCCGGCCTCGACGTATTTTGTGAGCAGGGGGCAGGGGCGATACTTGGTATCGGCGAGCCCGTCGTGCAGCACGTTCATGATGGCCAGACAGGTATCCAATCCAATGAAATCAGCAAGTTCCAAGGGGCCCATGGGGTGGTTGGCGCCAAGCTTCATGGACTGGTCGATGGATTTCACCGTGCCGACCCCTTCATAGAGGGTATAGACCGCCTCGTTGATCATCGGCATCAGGATGCGGTTGACGATGAAGGCCGGGAAATCCTCGGCGCTGGCGGCGGTTTTCCCAAGTTTTTCAACGACTTGACGGCAGGCGTCATAAGTGGGTCTGTCTGTGGCGATGCCGCGGATCAATTCTACCAGTTGCATCACCGGAACCGGGTTCATGAAGTGGAACCCCATGAAGCGTTCGGGGCGGTCGGTGCCGCTGGCCAGACGTGTGATCGAGATCGAAGAGGTGTTCGAGGTCAGGATCGTGTGCTCCTGAAGATGCGGTACAAGTTCCTGAAAAATAGCGGTTTTTACCGCTTCTTTCTCGGTCGCGGCTTCGATCACCAGATCGGTTTGGCCCAGATCGGTTAGGATCAGGGTGGGCGAAATACGCGCGAGCGCGTCATCCATCGCCGTTTGGGTCATCTTTTCGCGGCTGACTTGGCGTTCCATGTTCTTGCGAACGGTGTCCAGCCCCTTATCAAGCGCCTCCTGCGAAATATCGTTGAGCAGGACATTATATCCAGCAATTGCAAGGACATGGGCAATGCCGTTGCCCATCTGGCCCGCGCCGATAACGCCAATTTTCTGGATTTCCATGGGATGCCCTTCCGCTTGATTTGGGCAGAGCATAGGCCCCCAAACCGGGGCGCTGCAAGGGCCGGTTTCAATCAAAAGGCCCACCGGGGCGGTGGGCCTTTATTTTCGTACGAGTCGTGCGAAACTTGGGCTTAGCCCAGCTTTTCGGTCAATTCCGGCACCGCCTCGAAGAGGTCGGCGACAAGGCCGTAATCGGCCACCTGGAATATCGGCGCTTCTTCGTCCTTGTTGATCGCGACGATGACCTTGGAGTCCTTCATGCCGGCGAGGTGCTGAATGGCACCCGAAATACCGATGGCGACATAAAGCTCGGGCGCGACCACTTTGCCGGTCTGACCCACCTGCCAGTCGTTCGGCGCGAAGCCTGAGTCGACAGCGGCGCGCGAGGCACCGACAGCGGCACCCAGTTTGTCGGCCAGTGTCTCGATTAGCGCGAAGTCCTCTT
>DATFKJ010000195.1:0-8242 GCA_035268705.1 Roseovarius sp.
TGTTCGGGACACGCTCCGCATGAGCGAGACAGGCCGGATCATTGGCTTGCACCTTGGCCTGCTTGCGCTTCTTTTCGCGCTTCAATTCGTGCTGCCAGCCTATCATCACGGCAATCTGGCGCGCATCATGGTGCTGGCCAGTTACGCCATCGGCTACAATATCCTGTTCGGTTACACCGGCCTGCTCAGCCTCGGCCACGCCCTATTCTTTGCGGCCGGGATGTACGGCCTCAGCCTGACCATTCAGCACGCAGGTTTCACCGCCGCGCCCGCCCTTTTGACCGGCCTAATCGTGGGGGCTGCCGTATCCGCAGCCTTGGCTCTGCTGGCGCTGAGGACAGCCGGCGTTGCGTTCATGATCGTGACTTTGATGTTCGCGCAAGCGGGGTATCTGACGATCCTTTACTTTGCCGAATATACACGAGGCGACGAGGGCTTCGTCATTCAAGCGGCCCAACGTGTGCTTTGGGGCTTTGACCTCAGCCAACCGACAAACCGGTACTTCGCGGCCTTCATACTTTTTGCGACATGCCTTCTGGTCTCTCTCGCCTTGGTCCGGACCCCCTTTGGCCGAACGCTTATCGCCATTCGCGAAAACGAAGAACGCGTCAGGATGCTGGGGTACAACACCTTTGCGCACAAGCTGGCCGCAATGATCATTTCCGGCACGATCTCGGCATCAGCAGGGGCAGCTTACGGTCTACTCTTCGGCTATGCCGGGGCAAGCTTTGCCAGCGTGCAATACTCGATCTTCCCGCTACTTTGGGTGCTTTTGGGCGGGGCCGGTACGGTCCTTGGTCCCTTCGTCGGCACCTTGTTCATGTTTTACCTGATCGACCTCAGTTCCGGCATCACGACGGCCTACATGCTTATCGCCGGTGTCACGCTGGTCGTACTCACGCTCTTTGCACCTCAAGGTCTGGTTGGTGAATTGCGCCGCCGGGTCTGGAGGTGGCTGCCATGACCCTGCTTTCGACGCGCGGGCTTACCAAGACCTTTGCTGGACTTCAGGCCGTAACGAATGTCGATTTCGATTTGCCCAAGGGGGAAGTACGCGCGTTAATCGGCCCGAATGGTGCGGGAAAGACCACCTTGGTCGGCATGATTTGCGGACGTCTTGCCCCCACATCTGGCACAGTCACCTTTGAGGATAGGGTGATAACCGATCTGCCCGCCCATAAGCGTGTGCAGCTCGGAATAGCCTATACATTCCAGATCACCTCCGTTTTCCCGCGCCTCTCGGTCCGCGAAAACGTGGCGCTCGCCGCCCGCCGCCATATCCCCAAACCCGACGTACAGGCTGCCGTGGACTCCGCGCTTGAGCGCGTGGGCCTGAAGAACCGGATTGACGAGGATGCAGGCAACCTCAGCTATGGTCACCAGCGGTTGTTGGAAATCGCCATGGGTTTTGTGCAGCAACCGCGCCTCCTGATCCTCGATGAACCGACCCAAGGTCTTGCTGACAGTGAAATCGAAAGCTTCAAGGCGCTGATAAACGACCTGCGCAAGGTCACGACAATTCTTTTGATCGAACACAACATGAGCGTCGTCATGGAACTGGCCGATCGCGTGACGGTACTCAACTTCGGTGAACTTCTTGCCGAAGGCACACCGCAGCAAATCCACGAAAACGCCGAGGTCCAAGCGGCCTATCTTGGGAAAGGCTGATGCTGGAACTCGACCGCATAAACTCCGGCTACGGCAAGGCTCAGGTCCTCAGGGACTTCTCATTGCGCGTGGCACCTGGCGAAATCCTCTGCCTGCTGGGGCGTAACGGCGCGGGCAAAACGACAACCATGCAAACGATCATGGGACTTTTGCCGCTCATGTCCGGCAGCATACGCCTCGACGGAGAGGACATCAGCGGCCGACCAGCCCATGAAATTCCCCGCGCCGGCATTGCCTATATCCCCCAAGGGCGCCGGTTATTCACCGGGCTGACCGTGGCCCAGAACCTTGAAATAGGTCTGCGCACCCGCAAACACGGCAAGGACACTCTTGACGAGGTGTTGGAGCTTTTCCCGCGTCTGCGCGAACGTATGAACCAACGCGCCGAAACCCTTTCGGGCGGGGAGCAACAAATGCTCGCCACCGCCCGCGCGCTTTGCCTGAAACCCAAGGCGCTTTTGCTGGATGAACCCACCGAGGGCCTGCAACCCTCGATGATCGAAGCCATCCGTCAGGTCATTGTCAAAATGCGAAGTGCCGGGGTGGCGATCCTGCTTGTCGAACAACGTGTCGATGCCGTTCTGGAAGTGGCCGATCGCGTGGCCTTCATCGAGAATGGCCGCAACGGCGCGACAATGGATGCCGAAGACCTTCGCGCCGACCATTCCATCGTCGATCGCTACATCGGCGTCTGACCCCTTGCAGACGCCGGCCCATCCGGGGATAACACCGCCCAACGAGGGATCACCGATGAAGAAAAGAGATATGAACCGCGATTGGATCGCCACGGCCCGCACCCTGTCCGAAGCTTTGCCCTATCTACAGCGCTACGATGGGGCGATTGTTGTCATCAAACTGGGCGGCCACGCCATGGGCAGCGACGAGGCCATGGACAGCTTCGCCCGCGACGTCGTGCTTATGCGTCAGGTGGGCGTGAATCCGGTGATCGTCCACGGCGGCGGTCCGATGATCAACCAAATGCTCGATAAACTCGCCATCAAATCGGATTTCGTGGGCGGCAAACGCGTCACCGACGAGGCCACGATGGAAGTCGTGGAAATGGTCCTTTCGGGGCGGGTGAATAAACGTATCGTCCAGGCGATCAATGCCCAAGGCGGCAAGGCGGTCGGGCTGTCCGGCAAGGATGCCAACCTCATGACCTGTACCGCGGCCGACCCCGCGCTCGGCCTTGTCGGCACGCCCTCCGAGATGGACCCCAGCCTACTGCATACGCTCTTCAGTGACGATACGATTCCGGTGATCGCGCCCTTGGGCGCCGGGCGGCACGGAGAAACCTTCAACGTCAACGGCGACACCGCCGCTGGGGCCATCGCCGCAGCCCTCAAAGCCGACCGTCTGTTGCTTTTGACCGATATCGACGGGGTGCGCGATACCAGCGGCGAAGTGGTGACAGAACTCACCGCTGACCAGATTCGCGACATGACCACCCAAGGCATCATCGCGGGCGGCATGATTCCCAAAACCGAAACCTGCCTTGCCGCCATTGATGGGGGCGTCCGCGCCGCCGTGATCCTTGATGGCCGCGCGCCGAACGCCTGTCTTCTGGAATTGTTCACGGACCACGGCGCAGGGTCGATCATTCGCAAGAGCTAACCCCGTTTCACGCTTGCGTCATCGGGCTGCATCCGGCTTGCGCCGCGCCACGTTTGGCATAGTTTGAAGTTCATGGAAAACGAAGCCATCATTCGCCTGAGCGTCTTTTTGGGCCTCTTCACCCTTTTCGCGGTGATCGAAGCCGTGGTGCCCCGCCGCCCGCGCACTCAACCGCGCAGCCGCCGGTGGTTCACCAACTGGGGCATCGTTATCCTTGATACGATCACGCTACGGTTGCTGGCTCTGGCCTTGCCGTTGCTGGCCGTGGGCGCTGCACTCGACGCGCAGGCCAACGGCTGGGGGCTCATGCACTCACTGGACGTTCCGCTTTGGCTGGCCGTCGTCGCCACCGTCCTGATTTTCGACTTCGCGATCTGGGCGCAGCATCTGATCACCCACAAGGTCCCGATCCTCTGGCGCCTTCACCGTGTTCACCACGCCGACCGCGATATGGACGTCACCACCGCCATCCGCTTTCACCCGGTTGAGATTGCCCTTTCCATGTTGCTCAAAATCGGGCTTGTCTACCTTCTGGGTCCGCCCGCAATCGGCATTGTGCTGTTCGAAATCATCCTCAACGGCACGGCGATGTTCAATCATGCGAATATCCGCCTGCCTCTCTGGCTGGATGCCATTGTCAGGCAGGTATTGGTCACGCCTGACATGCACCGCGTTCATCACTCGGTTCATCGCTATGAACACGACAGCAATTACGGCTTTGCCCTCTCGGTCTGGGACCGGATGTTCGGCACCTACATTCCGCAGCCTGACGCGGGCCACGATGATATGACCGTCGGCCTTGAATGGCAGGACGACCAGCCTTCCAAACTTGGCTGGTCGCTTGGCCTCCCGTTTCGGCGAAAATGATGCTGGACAAGATCGAACACGCCGCGAAGACACACCACCTTGCGGTTCTTGGCGGTGTCACAAACGGGCTACCCGATCGCATCCAAACTCTTGTCTTGCTTGGACCCATGACACCCGGCTTCTGGCCGCATTTTACCGCCTCCCCAGAATACGCTGACGGCCACCCCGATCCGCTTGATCGTTGGTCCTCGCGCGTGATCACGCAGTTGGCGAACAAACTGGGGGCAACGCCGTATTTTCCATTCGGCGGCCCACCGTGGCAACCTTTCCTGCAATGGGCCGTCGATAGCGGCCGCGCGCATATTTCGCCGGTTGGTCTTCTTGTACATGACGAAGCCGGTTTGATGGTATCCTACCGCGGCGCGCTTGGCTTCACGCAGGATATCAAGCTGCCCAAACCGCCACCCAACCCCTGTGAAACCTGCGCGGACCGGCCCTGCCTGTCAGCCTGCCCCGTCGACGCACTGACGCCGAAAGGCTATGATGTCACCGCCTGCAAGACCGACCTCGACCGCATAGGGAATGATTGCCTGACGCGTGGCTGCGCAGTTCGGCGCGCCTGTCCCGTCAGTCAAACCCATGGCCGGACCGAGGACCAATCCGCCTTCCACATGAGGGCCTTCAAATGACCCGCCGCCTCATCCTGATGCGCCACGCGAAATCAAGTTGGGATGATCCGATGCTCTCGGATCATGCCCGCGCCCTGAACGGACGGGGGCGCCGTTCGGCCAAGGCACTCGGGGATTGGCTTCGCAAACACGACTATCTGCCCGACGAAGTGCTCTGCTCCTCCTCAATCCGAACCCGCGAAACACTCGACCGCCTGACGCTCGACGCGCCAACACGCTTTCTTGACTGCCTCTATCACGCCAGCCCGGCAACCATGTTCAAGGAACTCAGCCGCGCCAAAGGGGCTTGTGTTCTCATGCTGGGGCATAACCCCGGCATCGCGGGCTTTGCCGAAGACCTCGTAAGCCATGCCCCCGATCACCCGCGCTTTGTCGATTACCCGACCTGCGCGACGCTGGTGGTAGACTTCGACGTGAACGACTGGTCCGACATGACACCGGCCAGCGGCGCGCCGCTGGCCTTCGTGATCCCTCGGGAACTCACCGAGTAACGGTTATTCCCAATAAACCTTGGTCAAATCGGTCGCTTGCGTTGGCGCATCTTCCCAAAGCCCGCGCAACCGCGCATTGGCGACCGTCGGCGTCGCCAATTGGAACAAATAGCCATTCACGTAATCCTCGGCGATCATGGTCTGCATCTTCTCCAAAAGGTCCGCGCGTTTCGCCGGGTCGGCCTCGGCCCCAAGCGTCTTGTTCAGCTCTTGAAACGCCGGTTTGTCGTACTGAAAATAATAATCCGGACGCGCATATATCCCGATATCAAAAGGCTCGGTATGGCTGACGATGGTCAGGCCATAATCCTTGCCCTTGAACACCTGCTCCAACCATTGCGCCCATTCCAGATTGGTGATCTCGGTCTCGATCCCCACGGCCCTCAATTGCGCGGCGATGATCTCACCCCCCCTACGCGCATAGGACGGGGGCGGCAGCTTCAATGTCGTGGTGAATCCATCCGCAAATCCCGCCTCCGCCAACAACTGCCGGGACAACTCCGGATCGTACTCAGAAAGATGTGTCAGATCGACGTAATCGGGACTGTGCGGTGCGAAATGCGTGCCAATCGGCGTACCAAGCCCGAACATCGCCCCGTCGATGATCGCCTTGCGATCAATCGCATGCGCAATCGCGCGGCGGACCTTGGGATTGTCCAACGGCGGCAATTTATTGTTCGTGCTCAGGATCGTTTCCCCCTCGGTCGACCCGACAAGCACCTGAAACCGTGGATCAGCCTCGAATTGCGGCAGGTTTTCAGGCGCAGGAAAGCCCGGAAAAGCATCCACATCCTCCGCCATCACCGACGCAAAGGCCGCGGTTGGATCACTTATGAACTTGAAGGTCGCTTGATCCAGCTTGGCCTTGGCCCCCCAGTATTCGTCATTTTTTGTCAGGGTAATACGATCCCCCTGCACCCAGTTCTCAAAGGTAAAGGCGCCCGTTCCAATTGGTTTTTGCTTTATGTTTTCAATACTTTCCGGCGCCACGATCACCGCATCACCCCAGGCCATGTTGAAAAGAAAATTCCCGTCCGGCGCCTTGAGGGTCACACGCACGGTCAGGTCGTCTACGACCTCGACGCTTTCGATCCCCTCGAACAATGCCTTCTGCGCGTTCTGGCTATCCTCGGCGCGCGCCCGGTCAAGGCTGAACTTCACATCTTCCGCTGTGAACGCGGTGCCGTCATGAAAAGCCACCCCCGGCTGGAGGAAAAACCTGTATTCAAGCCCGTCGTCGGAAATCTCCCACCGCTTGGCAAGGCCCGCTTTGACCGTGCCATCGGGCGCAAAACGCGTGAGCCCCTCGAAAACATTCGCGTAAAGCACTTGGTCAATCGCACCGGCGGCTGCGCTGGTCGGGTCAAGATGCGGCGGCTCCAAATTGAGCCCCACAACGATATCGCCTTGAGCATAGGCGGAGGCCGCCCCCAATGTTACCACACCAGTCAGCGCGGCAAGTGCCAAGCGTTTCATCCCTCGTCTCCTTCTTTGCACGCCACTTAGGCGCTCTGTGAACAAGTCTCGGATGATTTCGCAGCGTAATCAAGTCACCCGCGACAATAGATTTATGGCCTTCACGCGTCGGACTTGCTATTCAGCGCCGCAACGCAGCAAAGCCTGGTGACTAAAATGAGTGCAACCGCCCGCAAAACCGCCCCTATGCCCGATGATATCCGGGCCATGAAAGGCGGCGCGCCCATTGTCAGCCTGACGGCCTATACCACCCCCATGGCCCGGATGATGGATGGCGTCTGTGACTTTGCGCTGGTGGGGGATTCCGTTGGCATGGTCCTGCACGGCATGCCCTCCACGCTGGGCGTCACCATGGAAATGATGGTTCTGCACGGTCAGGCCGTGGCGCGCGGCCTCACCAAAACCATGCTGGTGATCGACATGCCTTTCGGATCCTACGAGGAAAGCCCCGAACAGGCCTTCCGCAACGCCGCCCGCCTGATGCGCGAAACCGGCGCAGCGGCGGTCAAGCTCGAAGGCGGCGCGCATATGGCCGAAACAATCGGTTTTTTGGTGAAACGCGGTGTGCCCGTCATGGCCCATATCGGCCTGACGCCTCAATCCATCAACACGCTGGGCGGCTACAAGGTGCAGGGCCGCGACGATCAGGCCAAGGCCCTGAAGGCCGACGCCCATGCCGTAACCGACGCAGGCGCGTTCAGCGTCGTACTGGAAAAAGTCCCTGCCAAACTGGCCGACGACATAACCGGCGATATCGCCATTCCCACCATCGGCATCGGCGCTTCCGCCGGATGCGACGGTCAAATCCTTGTGGTCGACGATATGCTTGGCCTTTTCACCGCCTTCAAACCCAAGTTCGTCAAACGCTATGGCACCTTGGGTGAGGATGGCGAGGCGGCGATCCGTGCCTATGCCGAAGAAGTGCGCGCGCGCAGCTTCCCCGCCCCCGAACACACCTTCGCAGACAAGGCCCCCGGGAAATGACCCCGCCCATCATCCGCACCCTGTCCGAGTTGCGGGCACAAACCACCGGGTGGATGCGCGCGGGTGAAAAGATCGGCGTTGTCCCCACCATGGGCGCGCTGCACGATGGGCACCTTTCGCTGGTGCAGGCCGCAAAAGACACCTGCGACCGGGTGATCGTCACGATCTTCGTGAACCCCAAGCAGTTCAACAACCCGGCGGATCTGGAAAACTATCCCCGCACCGAAGAAGACGACGCCCGCAAACTGACGCGGTTCAACGTCGATGCGGTCTATGTTCCCGGTGGCGATGAAATGTACCCCGAACGCTTCGCCACGACCGTTTCGGTCGACGGTCTCACCGACGTGATGGAAGGCACCCACCGTCCCGGCCATTTCGATGGCGTCGCCACCGTAGTCAGCAAGCTGTTCCTGCAAACCATGGCCAGCGATGCCTTTTTCGGTGAAAAGGACTTCCAACAACTGCTCGTTGTCCGCCGCATGGCACGCGATTTGGATATCCCCATCACCGTCC